>DASUOY010000152.1:0-6217 GCA_036276395.1 Pseudomonas sp. | reverse complement strand
GGTCTGGCCGATATCCCGACCCAGGGCGCGGCGGCCGAGCAACGCATGTTGCGTGAGCCCAGTCTGCACCCGACCAACCTATACCGCCATGCCGGGCCGCTGCAGTGGGGCGTCAGCGCACTGCTGCTGAGCGCGCTGTGGCTGGTTGCATGGCTGCTGCGGCGGCGCATACGCAGAACCTAGTCCGCTCCGGTCGCTGTGACTGCGGCTACGCCCCACTTGTCAAAAGTGCAGCGTGCTCCTATGGTGCGCCTCGACGAATCCGGAGCTGAGCCATGAGTGATCTACAACACCTGTTCGATAACAACGCGCGTTGGGCCGAGGCGATCAAGGAAGAAGACCCGGAGTTCTTCGCCAAGCTGGCCAAGCAGCAAGTGCCGGAATACCTGTGGATCGGCTGCTCCGATGCACGGGTGCCGGCCAACGAGATAGTCGGCCTGCTGCCGGGCGATCTGTTCGTCCACCGCAACGTCGCCAACGTGGTGCTGCATACCGACCTCAACTGCCTGTCGGTGATCCAGTACGCGGTGGACGTGCTCAAGGTCAAACATATCCTGGTCACCGGCCACTACGGTTGCGGCGGCGTGCGCGCCTCCATGCAGGACACCCAGTTCGGCCTGATCGACGGCTGGCTGCGCAGCATTCGCGACCTGTATTACGAGCACCGCGAGCACCTGTCGCAGCTGCCCACCGAGGAGGAGCGGGTCGATCGCCTGTGCGAGCTGAACGTGATCCAGCAGGTGGCCAACGTCAGCCACACCACCATAGTGCAGAACGCCTGGCACCGGGGGCAGGAGCTGGCGGTGCACGGCTGTATCTACGGCATCAAGGACGGCCGCTGGAAAAACCTCAATGTCACCGTCAGCGGTATGGAGCAGTTGCCGCCGCAATACCGCCTGCGTCCCCTCGGGCAGAGCTGAGGCGTGGCGTCGTCCGCCCGCTATGCGATCGCCGGCCTGCTGCTGGCGACGCTGTGTTGGTCTGGCAACGCCCTAGTGGCGCGTGCCTTTGCCGGCGAGATGCCGCCCTTTGCCCTGGCGTTCTGGCGCTGGAGCCTGGCCCTGGCGCTGTTGCTGCCTTTCGTGGCCAGGCCGCTCTGGCGGCATCGCTTGCAGCTGCGCGCGGCCGGCTGGCGTCTGCTGGTGCTCGCCGGCATGGGCATCGCCGGCTACAACAGCCTGCTCTATAGCGCGGCGCAAAGCACCGCGGCGATCAATATCACCCTGGTCAATACCTGCCTGCCGCTGATGACCTTTATCGGCGCCGGCCTGCTGCTCGGCGAATGGCCGCAGCGCCGTGTCTGGTGGGGCATGGCAGTGGCGGCGCTGGGTTTGCTGGTGCTGATCAGCCAGGGCAGCTGGGCCAGCCTCAGGGCCCTGGCGTTCAATCAGGGCGATCTGATCATGCTGCTGGCCGTGGCCGACTGGGCGCTCTATTCGCTGCTGCTCAGGCGTTGGGCGGCGCATCTGCTGCCGATTCCGCCACTGGCCCTGCTGGGTGTGCTGATGCTGCTGGGCGTGCCGCTGATCCTGCCGTTCTACCTCTATGAGCTGGCCCAGGGCGCGCGCTTCAGTCTGACGCCGAGCAACCTCGCCGCCATCGGCTACACGGCGGTGTTCGCCTCGCTGGTTGCCTATCTGGCCTGGAACCACGCCATCCGCGTGCTGGGGGCAGCCAAGGCGGCGCTCTCCAACTACCTGATGCCGGTTTTTACCGCGGTATTGGGTTGGCTGCTGCTGGGGGAGGGCCTGCAGGGCTACCACTGGCTGGGCGCACTGTTGATCTTTGCCGGCTTGTTGCTAGGCAGTCAAAAGGCGCTCAAGGCTGCCTAGTCGCGGCGCTGGGCGGCGTTACGGCGCAATAAATTGCAGGTTGCCCAGGATAAACTTCGCGGCGACAGCCCAGGCGATAAAGCCCAGTACGCTTAGCGCGCTATAGCCGACCACTATCCCCAGGGCTATCTGCTTCCACAGCCCGGCGTATTGCGCGCGCGGGCTGCTGCCCTGAAACGGCTGTTCGCGTTCCGCGCGGATTTCTTCGAAAGCGTTTTTCACCTGTTATCTCCGCTGTTTGTGGGCTTACTGCGCAGTCTTGTACGGTTTGAGCGAGTCAAACCAGGCGGGGTCCAGCTGCTGAACGTCGGTGTCCATGCCGAGGGCCTGCATGGCCTCCTTGTGCTGGTTGATCTCCGCGACTAGATGGATGAGTTCAGCGGAGTTGCCGTCCAGCTGGTGCATCTGGGTTAGGCCCAGGTGATAGAAGCGCAGCAGCTTTATCGCCGCCTGATCCTGCGCCGCTACAGCGCTATTGACGTGGTGCATGACGTTGGTGATGCTCATCAGCCGGCGTTTCAGCTGCCAGCCATAGACAGCCGCCGCCATCCAGGGGTGCTGCCAGAACTGCCCGCGAACCAGCGCTACGCTCAGCAATAACGCACTGAGAACGCCGCCCAGGTTCCAGCGAAAGTTATCGCCCCCAGGCGTGCCGAACAGCATCACGCAGCCGGTCGACAACAGCATGGCCAGCAACAGGAAGATCAGCACAATGATCAGGCTGCTGCGGCGTGTTTGCCGCCGGTACTCTTCGGGGTTCAGTTGCTTGATCTCGAACATGACTGCCACAGGAATCCTTTGCCGAACGGGTAAAAATCTGCGGCGCATTATCACCTGTAGACGCTGCAGCGGCGCGATTAACTTGGCCTCAGACTGGCGGCCGCGTAGAGGCAGTAAAAACAGCAGGCAACAAAAAAGGGCTTAGCTTTCGCTAAACCCTTGTTTTGTTTGGTGGCTACGCAGGGACTTGAACCCCGGACCCCAGCATTATGAATGCTATGCTCTAACCAACTGAGCTACGTAGCCGATGTGGCGCGCATTATTCGCGTCTTGGGCGTTACTGTCAACCCTGATTCGTGAAAATTTCTGCGCGCGATCAAGTGCTTACACGTTAAAGCGGAAGTGCATGACGTCACCGTCCTTGACGATGTACTCCTTGCCCTCCAGGCGCCACTTGCCCGCTTCCTTGGTGCCGGCTTCACCCTTGTACTGGATAAAGTCGTTGTAGGCGATGACTTCGGCGCGGATAAAGCCTTTCTCGAAGTCGGTGTGGATCACTGCGGCCGCTTGCGGGGCGGTGGCGCCAACCTTGACGGTCCAGGCGCGGACTTCTTTGACGCCGGCGGTGAAGTAGGTCTGCAGGTTGAGCAGCTCGTAGCCGGCGCGGATCACCCGGTTCAGGCCCGGCTCCTCCAGGCCCAGGGCTTCGAGGAACATGTCCTTCTCTTCGCCGTCGTCGAGCTCGGCGATTTCCGCCTCGATCTTGTTGCACACCGGCACTACGGGGGCGCCTTCGGCGTCGGCGATGGCCTGCACCACATCGAGCAGCGGGTTGTTCTCAAAGCCGTCTTCGGCGACGTTGGCGATATACATCACCGGTTTGCTGGTCAGCAGGTGGAAGCCGCGAACCAATTGCTTCTCGTCGTCGCCCAGGGTCTTCAGCAGGGTGCGCGCCGGCTTGCCCTCGGTGAAGTGGGGGATAAGTTTTTCCAGCAGGGCTTTCTGCGCCACGGCGTCTTTGTCGCCGCCCTTGGCGTTGCGGGTGACCTTCTGCAGTTGCTTCTCGCAGCTGTCGAGGTCGGCGAAGATCAGCTCCAGATCGATGATCTCGATATCGCGCTTGGGGTCGACGCTGTTGGCAACGTGAATCACGTTGTCGTCCTGGAAGCAGCGCACCACGTGGGCGATGGCATCGGTTTCACGGATATTGGCGAGGAACTTGTTGCCCAGGCCTTCACCCTTGGAGGCGCCTTCGACCAGGCCGGCGATATCGACGAATTCCATGGTGGTCGGCAGCACGCGCTCCGGCTTGACGATCTCGGCCAGGGCCTGCAGGCGCGGGTCGGGCATCGGCACTATGCCGCTGTTCGGCTCGATGGTGCAGAAGGGGAAGTTCTCCGCCGCGATACCGGATTTGGTCAGGGCGTTGAACAAGGTGGACTTGCCTACGTTGGGCAGGCCGACGATGCCGCAGTTGAATCCCATGGTATGTGCCTCGCGCGAATGGCGCTGAAGAGTTAAGAGGTGGCTTTCTGGCTGTGCAGCTTGCGCATCGCCACGGTCCAGTCGCCGGCCAGGATTTCCGGCAGCACGCCGAGGGCGAAGTCGATGCTGGTGTCCAGCAGCTCCTGCTCGCTGCGCGGGGCGCGGCCGAGGACGAAGTTGGAAACCATGCTGCTGTGCCCCGGATGGCCGATGCCAAGCCGCAGGCGGTGGAAATTATTCTGATTGCCGAGCTGGGCGATGATGTCGCGCAGCCCGTTATGCCCGCCGTGCCCGCCACCCTGTTTGAGTTTGGCGACGCCGGGGGGCATGTCGAGTTCGTCGTGGGCTACCAGTATGGCCTCCGGCGCAATGCGGAAGAAATTCGCCAGTGCCGCTACGGCTTGGCCGCTGCGGTTCATAAAGGTAGTGGGTATCAGCAGACGAACATCGCGGCCCTGATGGCTGAACTTGCCCACCAGGCCAAAATACTTTTTGTCGAGGCTCAGGTTGATGCGCTGGCTGTCGGCCAGGCGCTCAACGAAAAGGGCCCCTGCATTATGCCGGGTCTGGTCGTATTCGGGGCCGGGGTTACCCAGGCCAACGATCAGTTGTACGGCAGTCATGTCAGGAGCCCTTTGCTGGAAATAGCCCGGCAGAATCGCATGCCGGGCTGGTTTCCGACGCTGCGCGAATTACTCGGCAGCGCCTTCTTCTTTAACCACGCGGGAGGCGTGGATGTTAGCCACTGCCAGGTCGTTGCCATGAGCCAGTGCAACCAGCTCAACGCCTTTCGGCAGTTTCAGGTCGGACAGGTGAACGATCTGGCCAACTGCAACGGCAGCCATGTCGACTTCGATGAATTCCGGCAGGTCTTGCGGCTGGCAGGAAACTTCAACTTCAACCAGGGTGTGGGAAACTTCGCCACCTTGCTGCTTCACGCCAACCGAGGTTTCTTGGTTGAGGAAGTGCAGCGGTACGTGGGCGGTCAGTTTCTGGCCGGCGATAACGCGAACGAAGTCAGCGTGCATCACGTAGCCTTTGGCCGGGTGACGCTGCAGGGCTTTGATCAGTACGGTTTCGGCGGCGCCGGCTACGTTCAGGCTCAGCACGTGGCTGAAAGCCGCTTCGTTTTCCAGCAGTTTGGCCAGTTCTTTGGCCAGCAGGCTGATCGATTGCGGGGCTTTCTCGCCACCGTAAACAACGGCAGGAACCATGGCTACGTTACGACGCAGGCGGCGGCTCGCACCTTTCCCCAGGTCGGAACGCACTTCAGCATTCAGGGCAAATTCAACAGTCATTTCACTTCTCCAAAATAACCAAACCGTCCTTTACGCTTGCGACCAGCGACCGGACGGTTGGGTAAAAAGCCTTGCCATCAGGGCAGGGCGTTTGCGCTCAGGCGGCTTCCGAATTAACGGAACATCGCGCTGATCGATTCTTCATTGCTGATGCGGCGTACCGCTTCAGCCACTACCGGGGCGATATCCAGCTGGCGAATACGCGAGCAGGATTGCGCGGCGGCGGACAGCGGGATGGTGTTGGTCACCACCAGCTCGTCCAGCACGGATTTTTCAATGTTCTCGATGGCGCGGCCAGACAGTACAGCGTGCGTGGCATAGGCGAAGACCTTGGCGGCGCCGTGTTCTTTCAGTGCTTTGGCCGCATGGCACAGGGTGCCGGCGGTATCCACCATGTCGTCGACCAGGATGCAGGTGCGGCCTTCCACGTCACCGATGATGTGCATCACCTCGGAGTGGTTGGCTTTCTCGCGGCGCTTGTCGATGATCGCCAGGTCCACACCCAGGCTCTTGGCCACGGCGCGGGCGCGCACTACGCCGCCGATATCCGGGGAGACGATCATCAGATTGTCGAAGCGCTGGTCTTCGATATCGTCCACCAGTACTGGGGAGCCGTAGATGTTATCTACCGGGATATCGAAGAAGCCCTGGATCTGATCCGCGTGCAGGTCGACGGTAAGCACCCGGTCGATACCTACTACGGTGAGCATGTCAGCCACGACTTTGGCGCTGATTGCCACGCGGGCGGAGCGCGGACGGCGATCCTGGCGGGCATAGCCGAAGTAGGGGATGACAGCGGTGATTCGGGTAGCCGAGGAGCGGCGGAAGGCGTCGGCCATCACCACCAGTTCCATCAGGTTGTCGTTGGTTGGCGCACACGTC
>DASUOY010000151.1:0-9427 GCA_036276395.1 Pseudomonas sp. | reverse complement strand
CCCGGCATCCGCCTCGGCGATGTAATGGGCGTAGCCGCAGACATCCGTTACCAGCACCGGCAGGCCGGAGACCAGCGCCTCCAGCAGTACGGTGCCGGTGTTTTCGTTATAGGCCGGGTGGATCAGCAAGTCGGCGCCCAGCAGGAAGCGCGGAATATCGCTGCGCCCCTTAAGAATCTGCACCTGCTCGGACAGGCCCAAGGCCTTGACCTGCAACTGGAAGGCACGTGGATCGTCCTGGCCGATGGCGATCAGGCGGGTGCGCTGCTTCAGCTCCCGCGGCAGGGCGGCCAGGGCTTTCAGGCTGCGGTCCAGGCCCTTGGTCTTGAAGCCTGAGCCGATCTGCACCAGTAGCAAATCATCATCCGCCAGCTTGAACTCGCGACGGAACTCGGCGCGAATCTCAGCGGCATTGGCCGGTGCGCGGCGATCCTGGGCGATGCCCGGCGGCAGCAGATGAAAGCGCTGCAGCGGGGTGTGGTAATGCTTAATAAACAGCGGTTGCTGCACCTCGGAGATCATCAGAATCTCGGTCTTCGACTCGGGGGCGAACACCGCCCGTTCGTAGTCGGCGAAGTGCTTGTAGCGCCCCCACTTGCGGTACAGCGGGTTGCGCAGGGTCTGCGCCTTGTCCTCGAAGCAGCCATCGGCGGCGTAGTAGACGTCCAGCCCGGGCATCTTGTTGAAGCCCACCACTCGATCCACCGGGCGCTTGGCCAGATCGGCCTCGATCCAGGCCGTAAGCTTCTCGTTGCGCTTGTGGTTGAACAGCGCCTTGACCGGCACCCGCACCAGCTCGAACCCCGCCGGCACCTCGCCCTCCCAGATCGGCGTATAGACGCGGATGGCATGGCCGCGCGCCTGGCACTCCAGGGCAATGCGCATAAAGTCGCGCTGCAGGCCGCCGAAGGGGAAATATTTATAGAGGATAAAGGCCAGTTGCATCAGAGCGTCTCCGGGGCCAACAAAAGGGCTTGCAACTCGGTGGCGACCCGCTCGGCCGACAGGCTGTCGAAGCAGGGTTTGTGCCTGTCACCCAGGCCGGCATTCGGCCCGGTGGCGCACAGGTGCACCTGCGAGCGGCCATAAGCGCCGACACGCCCCGGTAGGGTCGGGCCGTACAGGGAAATGCTCGGCACATCCAGGGCGGCGGCCAGATGGCCCAGGCCGGTATCCACCGCCACGCAGGCGCTGGCGCCGGCAATCACCTTGGCCACGCCGGCCAGATTCAGCTTGGGCAGCACGGCGGTATGCTCGATGCCGGCGGCAATCCGCTCGGCCCGCGCCTTCTCCAGCTCATTGCCCCAGGGCAGGCGAATCGCCCAGCCCTGTTCGCTCATCTGCTCGGCCAGCGCGCGCCAGTTGGCTTCCGGCCAATGCTTGCTGGCCCAGGTGGTGCCGTGCAGAAACAGCAGATAGGGCTGTGGCGCGCTATCGGCCAGCTGCGCGCGATTGAGGCCGTAGTCGCCGATGCCGGCGGGCAGTGGGTAATCCAGGGCCTGGGCAAACAGCTGGCGCACCCGCTCCAGCGCATGCTGCTCCTTCGGCACCGCGTAGGCGCGGTCATAAAAACGGCTGGCCAGGGGCTCGCGCGCCGACTCTCGGTCCAGGCCGGCCACCGGCGCCTTGACATAGCGGCTCAGCCAGGCACTTTTCAGCAAACCCTGGGCATCGATCACCAGGTCGTAGCGAGTTTCGCCGAGGCGCTGCTTAAAGCGCCGCCATTCGCCCGTCTTGATGGTCTGCCAGAGATTCTTGCGCCAGCGGCGGATGGCCACCGGAATCACCTGGGCCACGGCCGGATGCCAGGCCGGAATCTCGGCGAAGCCTTCTTCCACCACCCAGTCGAACTGGATGCCGGGAATCGCCCGCGCCGCATCGGTCAGCGCCGGCAGGGTATGAATCACGTCACCCAGGGATGACGTCTTGATCAGCAGTACCCGCACTATTCGACCTCGACCGGATCACCAACCAGACGGCCCAAGGCCTCCAGCACCGGCCGCGCACCCAGCTCGCGTAGGCAGTTGTAATGGCCGAAGCGGCAGGTGCGCTCGAAACAGGGGCTGCACTCCAGCCCCAGGCTGATGATTTCCACCTGATCGGCCAAGGGTGGGGTAAAGGCCGGCGACGTGGAACCGTACACCGCCACCAGCGGCCGGTTCAGCGCGGCGGCCACATGCATCAGGCCGGAGTCGTTGGACACCACCGCAGCCGCGCAGGACAGCAGGTCGATGGCTTCGGCCAGGCTGGTATCGCCGGCCAGGTTCACCGCTTCCTCACGCAAGCCCGGGATCAGCCGCGAGCGAATATCCTCGCCCACCGGATGATCGTTCTTCGAGCCGAACAGCCAGACCTGCCAGCCGGCGCGAATCTTCGCCTCGGCGACCTTGGCGTACTGCGCGCTCGGCCAGCGCTTGGCCTCGCCGAACTCGGCGCCCGGACACAGCGCCAGCACCGGACGATCCAGGCTCAGGCCGAACTTGCCCAGGGCCGCGTCACGGCTGGCCGGCTCGATCTGCAAGGCGGGGCGCGGATAAGGCTGCGCCAGCTCGGCGCCCGGCTCGAAGGCCAGGGCCATAAAGCGCTCGATCATCAGCGGGTAGCGTTGTTTATCCAGGCTGCGCACATCGTTGAGCAGGCCGTAGCGCATCTCGCCCTTCCAGCCGGTGCGTGTGGGGATGCCAGCGAAGAACGGCACCAGGGCGGATTTCAGCGAGTTAGGCAGCAGAATCGCCTGATCGTACTGACCGGCCAGGGACTTGCCGATCTTGCGCCGGGTGGCCAGATCAAGCACGCCGTGGCCCAGGGGAAAGCTCAGGGCCTGACGCACTTCGGGCATGCGCTCGAGAATCGGCCGACTCCAGTCCGGGGCCAGCACATCGATTGCGCAGCCAGGGTGGCGTTGCTGCAGGCACTGAAACAGTGTCTGCGCCATCACCATATCGCCCACCCAGCTGGGGCCTACGATCAGTATTTTCATGCGGTTTCCAGAAACGACCAAGGAGGCTTACGCCTCCCGGACAGACTCAACGCTTAAACCAGCAGCGCCACCCTGATGGGTATCGCTACGCTCAACCCACCCCACGCAGCTTGCGGCTTACTTAACCAGGGTGCGCCATTCGGCGTGGTTACTGGTCTTGCCGGTCACCAGATCGAAATAGGCAGTCTGCAGTTTCTCGGTTACCGGGCCGCGACGGCCCGCGCCGATCTGCCGGCCATCGACCTCGCGGATCGGCGTGACTTCGGCGGCGGTGCCGGTGAAGAAGGCCTCGTCGGCGATATACACCTCATCGCGGGTGATGCGCTTCTCGACCACTTCCAGGCCGTGTTCGGCGGCCAGGGTCAGAATAGTGTTGCGGGTGATGCCATTCAGGCAGGAGGTCACTTCCGGGGTGTAGATCACGCCGTTTTTGACCAGGAAGATATTCTCCCCCGAGCCTTCGGCCACGTAGCCTTCCGGGTCCAGCAGCAGGGCCTCGTCGGCGCCGCCGGAGATGGCTTCCTGCAGGGCCAGCATCGAGTTGATGTAGTTGCCGTTGGCCTTGGCGCGGGTCATGGAGATATTGACGTGGTGGCGGGTAAAGGAGCTGGTGCGCACCTTGATACCGACCTGCAGGGCTTCGTCGCCCATATAGGCACCCCAGCTCCAGGCCGCGACTATTACCTGGACCTTCAGGCCAGTGGCGCGCAGGCCCATGGCTTCAGATCCGTAGAACACCATCGGACGGATATAGGCGCTTTCCAGGTTGTTCTCGCGCACCGCGGCGCGGGTGGCCTGGTTGATCTCTTCTTTGCTGAACGGAATCTTCATGCCCATGATATGGGCCGAGTCGAACAGACGGTCGGTGTGCGCTTCCAGGCGGAAGATCGCCGTGCCTTGCGGGGTGTTGTAGGCGCGCACGCCTTCGAACACGCCCATGCCGTAGTGCAGGGTATGGGTCAGCACATGGGTGGTCGCGTTGCGCCACGGCACCAGTTCGCCGTCATACCAGATCACGCCATCACGATCGGCCATCGACATAATTGCCTGCTCCTCAAATTCGACAGATTCAGAGTAGACCGGCCACCCCAGGCGGCCGGCACCATCCATTTCAGCTCAAGCCCAGTTCCCGCCAGATGCGCATCACGCTGCGCCGCTCATCCGGAAACTGCTCACCGCTCACCACCCCAGGCTGCTTCTGCAGCGCCTGGCGATGGGCCGCCGAGCGGTAGGCCTTGTAAATATCCCGCAGCAACCGGGCATCGTCCCCCGGCAGCATGCCGACTCGCTCCAGCCCTTCCAGAATGCGGATGTTATCGGTGAACTCCAGCAGTTCCGGGTACTGGTGCGACCAGGCCAGGGCCGCGTATTGCACCATAAATTCAATATCGACGATACCACCGGCATCCTGCTTGAGGTCGAACGGGGCCGTGGCCTCGAAGGCGTTGGCGGCCGTGCCGGCGGCGGTGGCCTTGCTGCCGAGGTTGTCGCGCATCTTGGCGCGCATCTCGCTGACCTCGCTGCGCAGCTTGTCCAGCTCGCGCGCACGCCCCAGCACCTGGGCGCGCACCGCCTCGAAGGCCTTGCCCACCCGCGGACACCCGACCAGCACCCGGGCGCGCACCAGCGCCTGGTGCTCCCAGGTCCAGGCCTCGTTCTCCTGATAGCGCAAAAACGCCCCCAGTGAACTGACCAGCAGCCCCGCCGCACCCGAGGGACGCAGGCGCATATCCACCTCATAGAGCTGGCCGGAGTTGGTCTGGGTGGTCAGCAGGTGGATGATGCGCTGACCCAGGCGATTGAAGAACTGCGCGCCATCGATGGATTTCTCGCCATCGGTCTCGGCCTGGGGATCGCCATCGTGGATAAACACCAGATCCAGGTCCGAACCATGGCCCAGCTCGATGCCGCCGACCTTGCCATAACCGACTATGACGAAATCCGGGTCGCACAGGCTGCCGTCGGCTCGCCGCGGCGTGCCGTACTTGCTTACCGTATGGCGCCAGGCCAGGGCCAGCACCTGATCGAGAATCGCCTCGGCCAGCCAGGTCAGATAGTCGCTGACCTTCATCAGCGGCAGGGTGCCGGCGATTTCCGAGGCGGCCACGCGCAGGCGGTGGGCCAGCTTGAAATGGCGCAACGCCTCCATCTGTTGTTCCAGGTCATCCTCGGGAATGCGCATCAGCCGCTCGCGCAACTCGGCGGCCAGCTCCGGCGCCAGCGGCGGCTTGAACAGGCGGCCTTCGTTGAGCAGCTCATCGAGCAATAGAGGAAAGCGGGTGATCTGCTCGGCGATCCACGGGCTGGCCGCGCACAGGGTCAGCAAGCGCTGCAAGGCACCAGGGTTTTCCGTGAGCAGCACCAGGTAGGCCGAGCGCCGCGCCACCGCCTCCACCAGCGGCAGCACCCGCTCCAGCACCAGATCCGGATTGTCATGCTCCACCGCCTGGGCCAACAGGCGCGGGACAAAGGCGTCCAGGCGCTCGCGACCGAGGCGCTGCATGGCGCGCACCTGATTGCCGTTGCGCAGGCCGACCAGCCGCTGCCAGGCCGCCAGGCCGTCGGCGAAACCGGCATCGCTCAACTGACGGCAGGCCGCCGCCTCGTCCTGGGCCTCCTCCCACAAGGGCAGCCACTCGCCGCCAACCACCACTTCCTGATCGCTCTCGACATCCTCATCCGGGTCGGCGATGACCTGACGGAAATGCCAGTCGACCCGCCCGCGCCAGTGCATCAGGCGCTCATGGAAAGCCGGCCAACTGTCGAAGCCCATGATCAAGGCGACCCGCGCGCGGTCGCGCTCGTCGTCGGGAAGCATCTGCGTCTGCCGGTCGTCGATGCCCTGCAGGGCGTGCTCGGCGTAACGCAAGAAGGCATAGCCATCGCGCAATTCGTCGGTCACCGCCGCCGGCAGATAACCCTGATCACGCAGGGTATTGAGCACCGCGAACAGCGAGCGCTGCTGCAGGCTGAGGTCGCGTCCGCCGTGGATCAGCTGGAAGGCCTGGGCGATAAACTCCACCTCGCGGATACCGCCGGCGCCGAGCTTGATATTCTCGGCCATGCCCTTGCGCCGCACCTCCTGCTGGATCAGCTGCTTCATCGCGCGCAGCGCTTCAATCGCCGAGAAATCCAGATAACGCCGGTAGACGAAGGGCCGCAGCATCTCCAGCAACTGTGCCCCGGCAACCTGGTCGCCGCCCACCACCCGCGCCTTGATCATGGCGTAGCGTTCCCAGTCGCGCCCCTGATCCTGGTAGTACTGCTCCAGGGCATTGAAGCTGAACACCAGGGCGCCACTGGAGCCATAGGGGCGCAGGCGCATATCGGTGCGAAACACGAAGCCATCGACGGTGATCACATCCAGCGCCTTGATCAGGCGCTGGCCGAGGCGGATAAAGAATTCCTGGTTATCCAGCGAGCGCTTGACCCCTTCGGTCTCGCCGCCTTCCGGGTAGCCGAAGATCAGGTCGATATCCGACGACAGGTTCAGCTCATGGGCGCCCAGCTTGCCCATGCCGAGAATCACCATATGTTGCGCCTGGCCACTGCGCCGGCCGATGGGCGTGCCGAACTGGGCGCAGTGCTGCGGATAGAGCCAGTGGTAGGCCAGATCGATGCAGGCATCGGCCAGATCCGAGAGGTCGCGGCAGGTCTCGACCAGGTCGGCCTGGCGGCTGATATCGCGCCAGATGATGCGCAGCTGCTGGCGGTTGCGAAAGCGCCGCAAGCGCCGCGCCAACTCGTCCTCACTGGCGCACTCGAGCAGATGCGTCGCCAGCTGCTCGCGCATTTCCCCCGCACCCAGGCGGCGTTCCAGCTCGCCGCTGGCGGCCAGGTCCAGAAGCATCTGCGGATCGCGCAAGCCATGCTGCACGACGAAATCGCTGGCCGCGCCAACCCGCCGCAACGCCTCGCTGCGCGCCTGCGGCCAGGCCGCGAATTGCGCCGCCGCCTCGGCGGACAACGCGGTGCAAGCCTGCTGCACGGACTGCTCGGCGCGCAGCGCCAGCGGGGCAAGGAGGGCAGGTAAAGAGGCCAGCGCAGGCAGGCTCATGGTCTATCCTTTTTGGCGAACCGCCAGTGCGTTCGCGGGTCGGGCTCAACAGCCTGAGCTAGAGCGGGTGAAGCGCTGGCAGGCAAATTAATTGTAGTTTTACTACCAAAGATTGTATCCAAAGAGCTGAAATTAACGTCTGAATGTAGTAAAACTACACGACGCCGGTCCTACCCCCGGTCAATCCAAGAATTCACGCGGCCCACTCACGAAGTCGGCCCCGAAACCTGGCCTCCGATTCTGGAAGCCTTTCCGCCCTGGAGCAAGCCATGCAAGACCTCGATCCCGTCGAAACCCAGGAATGGCTGGACGCCCTTGAGTCCGTCCTCGAACATGAGGGTGAAGACCGCGCGCACTATCTGATGACCCGTATGGGCGAGCTGGCCACCCGCAGTGGTTCGCAGCTGCCGTACGCCATCACCACGCCATACCGCAACACCATCCCGCTCACCCACGAAGCACGCATGCCTGGCGACCTGTTTATGGAACGCCGCATTCGCTCCCTGGTGCGCTGGAACGCGCTGGCCATGGTCATGCGCACCAACCTGAAAGACTCCGACCTGGGCGGCCACATTTCCAGCTTCGCCTCCTCGGCGACGCTCTACGACATCGGTTTCAACTACTTCTTCCAGGCTCCCACCGAGGAGCACGGCGGCGACCTGATCTTCTTCCAGGGCCATGCCTCTCCGGGCGTTTACGCCCGCGCCTTTATGGAAGGCCGCATCACTGAAGACCAGATGAACAACTTCCGCCAGGAAGTCGATGGCCAAGGCCTGTCGTCCTACCCGCACCCCTGGCTGATGCCGGACTTCTGGCAGTTCCCCACCGTATCCATGGGTCTGGGCCCGATCCAGGCGATCTACCAGGCACGCTTTATGAAGTACCTGGAAGCGCGCGGCTTTATCCCGGCCGGCAAGCAGAAGGTCTGGTGCTTTATGGGCGACGGCGAGTGCGACGAGCCGGAATCCCTCGGCGCGATCTCCCTGGCCGGCCGCGAGAAGCTGGACAACCTGATCTTCGTCATCAACTGCAACCTGCAGCGCCTCGACGGCCCGGTACGCGGCAACGGCAAGATCATCCAGGAACTCGAAGGCGTGTTCCGCGGTGCCGGCTGGAACGTCAACAAGGTGGTCTGGGGCCGTTTCTGGGACCCACTGCTGGCCAAGGACGTCGACGGCATCCTGCAGCGCCGCATGGACGAAGTGATCGACGGCGAATACCAGAACTACAAGGCCAAGGACGGCGCGTTCGTCCGTGAGCACTTCTTCAACTCGCCAGAACTCAAGGCGATGGTTGCCGATCTGTCCGACGACGAGATCTGGAAGCTCAACCGTGGCGGCCACGACCCCTACAAGGTCTATGCGGCCTACCACGAGGCGGTCAACCACAAGGACCAGCCGACCGTGGTGCTGGCCAAGACCGTCAAGGGTTATGGCACCGGCGCCGGCGAAGCGAAGAACACCGCGCACAACACCAAGAAGGTCGACGTCGACAGCCTCAAGCAGTTCCGCGACCGCTTCGACATCCCGGTTAAAGATGACGAGCTGGAAAGCCTGCCGTTCCTCAAGCCGGAAGAAGGCAGTGCCGAAGCCCGTTACCTGAGCGAGCGTCGCGCCGCACTGGGCGGTTTCGTGCCGCAGCGCCGGGCCAAGAGCTTCAGCATCCCGACCCCGCCGCTGGAGACCCTCAAGGCCATCCTCGACGGTTCCGGCGACCGCGAAATCTCCACCACCATGGCCTTCGTGCGCATCCTCGCGCAGCTGGTCAAGGACAAGGACATCGGCTCGCGTATCGTCCCGATCATTCCGGACGAAGCCCGTACCTTCGGTATGGAAGGCATGTTCCGCCAGCTCGGCATCTACTCCTCGGTCGGCCAGCTCTACGAGCCGGTGGATAAGGACCAGGTGATGTTCTACCGCGAGGACAAGAAGGGCCAGATCCTCGAGGAAGGCATCAACGAAGCAGGCGCCATGAGCTCGTTTATTGCCGCCGGTACTTCGTACTCCAGCCACAACCAGCCGATGCTGCCGTTCTACATCTTCTACTCGATGTTCGGCTTCCAGCGTATCGGTGATCTGGCCTGGGCCGCTGGCGACAGCCGCACCCGTGGTTTCCTCATCGGCGGTACCGCCGGGCGTACCACGCTCAACGGCGAAGGCCTGCAGCACGAGGACGGCCACAGCCACATGCTGGCCGCGACCATCCCCAACTGCCGCACCTATGATCCGACCTACGGCTACGAGCTGGCAGTGATCATCCAGGACGGCATGAAGAAGATGACCGAAGAGCAGCAGGACGTCTTCTACTACATCACCGTGATGAACGAGTCCTACCAGCAGCCCGCCATGCCGGCCGGCATCGAGGAAGGCATCATCAAGGGCATGTACCTG
>DASUOY010000150.1:0-2086 GCA_036276395.1 Pseudomonas sp. | reverse complement strand
AGCAGCGCCTGGAGCAGGCGCTGCGCAAGAGCTTGGGCTATCTGTAGGGTGCGCCGCGCGCCCCAATAGCTCGAGACCAGTGATTTTTCGGCGCATACCCGATCTGTTTCACGTGGTCGGAAACAAAAAAGGGACGCAGAGGCGTCCCTTTTCTGTACCAGCTTGTAGCCTGGGTTAGCTGAAGGCCTAACCCAGGAATTCTTAGCTCAGATTGAGCGCCGGAATCAGGCTGGTGTCGAGCTGCTGGCCAGGTACCGGCACAGGTGCCGCCAGGCCCAGGTTGTTTTTCTCGAACACTTTGTCGGCGCGGTAGCTGGAACGTACCAGCGGGCCGGCGGCCACTTCCATAAAGCCCTTCTGCAGGCCGATATCGCGCAAGCGATTGAACTCTTCCGGGCTGACCCAGCGCTTGACCGTCAGGTGGTTGCGGGTCGGCTGCAGGTACTGGCCGAGGGTGAGGATGTCTACGCCGATGGCGCGCAGATCGTCCATGGTCTGCAGGATTTCCTCGTCGCTCTCGCCCAGGCCCAGCATCAGGCTGGTCTTGGTCAGCACGTCCGGGCGATGGCGTTTGGCGTGCTCCAGCGCGCGCAGGGTCTTCTCGTAGCCGGCGCGGGGGTCGCGCACTTCATGGGTCAGGCGCTTGACCGTTTCGACGTTTTGCGCGAAGACCTCCAGGCCCGAGTCCACCACGCGCTCGATGGCCTGCAGGTCGCCGTCGAAGTCCGGGGTCAGGGCTTCCACCACCACCTGCGGGGTATTTTCCTTGATCGCCCGTACGCAGGCGGCATAGTGCGCGGCGCCGCCATCGCCCAGGTCGTCGCGGTCTACCGAGGTCAGCACTATATAGCGCAGTGCCATCAGCTCCACCGACTTGGCGGTGTTCTGCGGTTCTTCCAGATCCAGCCAACCGTTGGGGTTGCCGGTGTCCACCGCACAGAAGCGGCAGGCGCGGGTGCATACCGAGCCCATCAGCATGATGGTGGCGGTGCCGTTGGACCAGCACTCGCCCATGTTCGGGCAGTGGGATTCCTGGCACACGGTGCTCAGGCGGTGTTCGCTGACATTGCGCTTGACCGCTTCGAAGCGGCTGCCGCCGGGGGCCTTGACCCGCAGCCACTTGGGCTTGGGCTCGAACACCTGGGGTTCGCTGGAGGCGCGGCGTTTCTGACCGTCCTTGATCGCGGTGATGCCCTGGGTGGTGCGGAATTTTTCGCCGCTGGCGACGGTTTTAGGCGGGGAGGTATCGGACATCGGCAATCTGGGCTCCGCTAGAGGCTCCGTGGACAAGGCGGCTTGTGGCCGCCGCGCAGTTTATCACAGAAGCTGACCGCTCAGTCGGCAGGCCGCCAGCCGGCCTGTTGGGGCCGGCCAAGGTGCCACGCTGGGTTACCTGAGCTGTTGCAGCAGCTCGTGGCTGGGGTAGCCGTCGGCCGGTAGGCCCAGGCTCTGCTGGAAGGCGCGCACGGCCTTGCGCGTGTTGGCGCCGATAATGCCGTCGGCCGGGCCCGGTTCGTAGCCCTTGTTGCTCAGCAACTCTTGCAGCTCGACACGCTCGCTGCGGCTCAGCTGGCGATCATCGCGCGGCCAGGCGGCTTGTGGGCCTGCGTTGCCGTCGAGAGCGTCGGAGAGCAGGCCGATGGCCAGGGCGTAGGCGGTGGAGTTGTTGTATTTGAGGATGCTGCGAAAGTTGTTCAGCAGCAGGAATGCCGGGCCGCGATGGCCGGCGGGCAGGAACAGGCTGGCCTTGCTCTGTTCGTTGGCCTCGACGGTTCTGACCGGGTTGATCCCCAGGGCGCGCCACTGCGCCAGGCTGCGGCGTATCTCCGGATCGGCCTGGGCGTAGTCGAAGCCCTGCGGTAGGGTCACCTCGAAGCCCCAGGGCTGGCCATTTTCCCAGCCCGAGGCCTGCAGGTAGTGGGCGGCTGAGGCCAGGGCGTCGGGTGCCGAGCGCCACAGGTCGCGACGGCCGTCGCCATCGAAGTCCACGGCATGCTGGTTGAAGGTGGTCGGCATAAATTGGGTCTGGCCCATGGCGCCGGCCCAGGAGCCGATCAGGCTCTGCACCGAGCTGTCGCCGGCCTGG
>DASUOY010000149.1:0-4322 GCA_036276395.1 Pseudomonas sp. | reverse complement strand
AACCGA
Organism: Pseudomonas sp.; assembly: GCA_036276395.1. GTDB lineage: Bacteria > Pseudomonadota > Gammaproteobacteria > Pseudomonadales > Pseudomonadaceae > Aquipseudomonas. The sequence continues at coordinate 4,316 of DASUOY010000149.1, read as the reverse complement.
GCTGGCTGGTGTCCAGCCCCGGCACGGGCGGCACCCTGGCGACCCTGGGGCGCTATGTGCGCTACCGCCGCCACGCCACCCGGGTGTTGTGCGCCGATGCCGAGCGTTCGGTGTTTTTCGATTACTACCGCACGGGGGATGCCAGCCTGAGCCTGGATCATGGCTCGCGTATCGAAGGCATCGGCCGACCGCGGGTCGAGGCGTCCTTTCTGCCGAGCGTGATCGATGCCATGTGCAAGGTGCCCGATGCATTGTCCCTGGCGGCCATGCACTACCTGGCGCAGCGTTTGGGCCGGCGCGTCGGCGGCTCCAGCGGCACCAACCTGATCGGCGCGCTGCTGGTGGCACAACGCATGCAGGCGGCCGGGGAGTCCGGTTCGGTGGTGGCGATTCTCTGCGATGGCGGTGAGCGCTATGCCGACAGCTACTACGATCAGGCCTGGCTGAGCGCCCAGGGCTTTGAACTGGCGCCGCTGATCGCGCAGATCGCCGCCTGCGCCGAGCAGGGCGCGGCCTTGCCGCAGCTGCCGGTCAGCGGTCTGTAGCCGGCTGCGAGAGTCCACCACTGGACTAGAGTTGACTGCTGAGGAGCGGCGCAGGCAGCGCCGCCAGCCACGGCAGGAGAAATATCATGGGACGCTTGCGCAGCGGCGTGCAACTGTTGGTCTTGTCAGGTGTTCTGCTGGGTTTGCCGGCGCAGGCCGCCGAGGATATGGCCGGGGCCAAGGACCATCCGCTGCTGTCGCGCTACCCGGACTCGCACATAGTCGAGTACGAGCAGAACTACAACGCCGCGCAGTTCGCCATCGGCAGCCAGGACGGCGTCGTGCAACGCCAGACGGTGGAAGGCGACGCCACCCAGTTTCGTTATTTCCACAACGAGGTAGACAAGCAGCCGAGCCCCTTGCAGCTGCTGCGCAACTACCAGAACGCGATCAAGTCGATCGGTGGCGAAGTGGTTTACGAGCGCCTGCCCCAGGACGGTGATGGCGGCGAAACCACCCTGAAGGTCACCACCGGCGGCAAGGAGGTGTGGGTACGCCTCGAACCGGAGATCTACAGCGCGCCGACCCAGAGCTACAAGCTGGTGATAGTCGAAGTGGCGGCCATGCAGCAGGTGGTCAGCGCCAACCAGTTGCTGGATGAACTCAACCGTAACGGCTTTATCGCCCTCTATATCAACTTCGACACCGGCAAGGCCGAGCTCAAGGCCGATGGTCAGGCCACGGTGGCGGAGATTGTCAGCATGCTCAAGGGCACGCCTGCGCTGCGTCTGGCCATCGAGGGGCATACCGACAGCCAGGGCCAGCCTGAAGCCAACAAGCTGTTGTCCGAGCAGCGCGCGCAGAGCGTGATGAATGCCCTGGTCGCCGCCGGCATCGCGGCGCAGCGGCTCTCCGCCGCAGGTTTCGGCCAGGAGCGGCCGGTGGCGGACAACCGCAGCGAGGAAGGGCGGGCGAAGAATCGCCGGGTCGAGTTGGTCAAGCTGTAGCCCGCCCGCTGCCTGGCTTGCAGGCAGCGGGCGACTCATCATTGCTTAGGCGGGGTCGCTAATACCGAGTATGTCGCGAATCAGCGCCTCGGCCACGCGAATGCCGTCGACCCCGGCGGAAAGAATGCCGCCGGCATAACCCGCGCCTTCACCGGCCGGGTACAGGCCCTTGACGTTCAGGCTCTGCATATCTGCGCCGCGGGTGATGCGCAGCGGCGAGGAGGTGCGCGTCTCGATACCGGTGAGTACCGCGTCATGCAGATCGAAGCCCTTGATCTGCTTGCCGAAGGCCGGCAGCGCCTCGCGGATCGCCTCGATGGCGAAATCCGGTAATGCCAGGGCCAGGTCGCCGAGTTTCACCCCTGGTTTGTAGGACGGCTCGACGCTGCCCAGGGCGGTCGAAGGCTTGCCCGCGATAAAGTCGCCGACCAGTTGCCCCGGTGCCTCGTAGTTGCTACCGCCGAGCAGGTAGGCCTGGGACTCCAGGCGCTCCTGCAGCTCGACGCCGGCCAGTGGGCCGCCCGGGTAATCCTGCTCCGGGGTGATGCCCACCACTATGCCGGCGTTGGCGTTGCGCTCGTTGCGCGAATACTGGCTCATGCCGTTGGTCACCACCCGCTCGGGTTCGGAGGTGGCGGCCACCACAGTGCCGCCTGGGCACATGCAGAAGCTGTACACCGAGCGGCCGTTGCTGGCGTGGTGCACCAGTTTGTAGTCGGCGGCGCCGAGCTGGGGATGGCCGGCGTACTTGCCCAGGCGCGCGCGGTCGATCAGGCTTTGCGGATGCTCGATGCGAAAACCCACCGAGAACGGCTTGGCCTCCATAAACACCGCGCGGCTGTGCAGCATGCGGAAGGTGTCGCGCGAGCTGTGGCCGAGGGCCAGGATCACATGGCGGCTGCGGATCTGCTCGCCGCTGTCGAGCACCACGCCCTGCAGCTGGCCGTCTTCGATCAGCACATCGCTGACCCGCTGCTGAAAGCGCACTTCACCGCCCAGGGCCTTGATTTCCTCGCGCATGGTGGCGACCACGCCGGTCAGGCGGAAGGTGCCGATATGCGGCTTGCTGACGTAGAGGATTTCCTCCGGCGCGCCGGCCTTGACGAACTCCTCCAGCACCTTGCGCCCCAGGTGCTTGGGGTCCTTGATCTGGCTGTACAGCTTGCCGTCGGAGAAGGTGCCGGCGCCGCCCTCGCCAAACTGCACGTTGGATTCGGGGTTGAGCACCTTCTTGCGCCACAGGCCCCAGGTGTCCTTGGTGCGCTGACGCACCTCGGTGCCGCGTTCCAGCACTATGGGTTTCAGGCCTGCCTGGGCCAGGATCAGCGCGGCGAAGATGCCGCAGGGGCCGAAGCCCACCACCAGCGGGCGCTCGGTGAGGTGTTCCGCAGCCTGGCCGACCGGCTTGTAGCTGGTGTCCGGTGCCGGGCCGATCTGCCGGTCATCTTCGAACTTGGCGAGTACGCTGGCCTCATCTGCCAGGGTGCAATCGATGCTGTAGATAAAGGGCATCTCGCCGAAACGCTTGCGCGCATCGTAGCTGCGTTTGAACAGGCTGAAGTCCAGTAGCTCGGCATCCTGGATGCCTAGGCGTTGCACGATGGCGGGGCGTAGCGCCTCCTCGGGGTGGTCGAGGGGCAGCTTGAGTTCGGTGATGCGCAGCATGGGGGCAATCCACAGTAGGGCCGGAGGCAACCCGGCAAATAAAGAGGGCGGCGATTATAGACCTGGCGCGCCGCGCACACCATTTGCGCGGCAACGCGGTTCGCGATGAAACGGCAATAGACCCTAGGGGTGGGTCCAGGCCAGCATCACATCCAGCATGCGGTTGGCGAAGGCCCATTCGTTGTCATACCAGGCCAGCACCTTGACCAGATCGCCCTGCACCCGGGTGTGGTTGAGGTCGACCACGCAGGACACCGGGTAGCCATTGAAGTCGCTGGATACCAGCGGCAGTTCGTTGCACTCCATCACCCCCGCCGGCATCTGTTGTGCGCCGGCCTGCAGGGCGGCATTGATCGCCTCGCGGCTGGTTGGCCGCTCGCAGGTAAAGGTCAGATCCACCAGTGATACGTTGGGCGTTGGCACCCGCACCGAGAGGCCGTCCAGACGCCCGGCCAGTTCCGGCAGGACCAGGCCGATGGCCTTGGCCGCGCCGGTGCTGGTGGGGATCATCGACAGCGCCGCGGCGCGGGCGCGGTAGAGGTCGCTGTGGGTCTTGTCCAGCAGGTTCTGGTCGTTGGTGTAGGAGTGAATGGTGTTGATCAGGCCCTGGCGGATGCCCACCGCCTGGTGCAGCACCTTGGCCAGCGGCGCCAGGCAGTTGGTGGTGCAGGAGGCGTTGGAGACTATCTGCTGGCTGCCCAGCAACTGGTGGTTGACGCCATAGACCACGGTCAGGTCGGCGCTGTCCAGTGGATGGGAAAGCAGCACCCGTGGCGCGCCTGCGGTCAGGTGCTGTTCAGCCTGGGCGCGTTTCTTTACCTTGCCCGAGCACTCCAGCACCAGGTCGATGCCGTGCTGCTGCCAGGGCAGGTTGATCACCTCACGTTCACGCAGCAGGTGGATCGACTGACCATTGATCTGCAACAGATCGCCCTGCAACTCGATCTGCCCGGCAAAGCGGCCGAAGGTGGAGTCGAAACGGGTCAGGTGGGTGAGGGTGGCCTGGTCGCCCAGGTCATTGATCGCTATCAGGTGGATCTTCTGCTGCAGTTCGCGCTCGAAGATCGCGCGCACCAGGCAGCGGCCGATACGTCCATATCCATTGATGGCAATGCGCAGCATAGTGATATCCCTTTGGCTGAGTTCCTTTCAGCTTAGG
>DASUOY010000148.1:0-9550 GCA_036276395.1 Pseudomonas sp. | reverse complement strand
CCCAGGCCCTGTTCGGCGGCCTCGCTGGTGCGCCAGGCGGGGGTCAGGCGGCGCTGGAGAAACTCGCTGAAGGTTTGCAGGCCGGGGCATTCCTGTTCGCGCAACTCGCCCAGGCGGTTGATGATCAGCTCGTGATAGGCGCGGCTGGCGGAGAAGCGGAAGTTGTGCGCGGCGATCAGCTGTTCGACCCGCGCTGCCAGGCTGCCCAGCTCGCCGAGCAGGCGGCGCTCGTCGCCCAGATCGCGGATCTGGTTGATCTGCAGAATGGCTGCGGCCAGTTGTTGCTCCATCACCTTGATCTGCGGCGCTATGGCCTTGGCCTGGGGTAGCGCCAGGAGCAGCATCATGCGGTAGGTTTCCATCTCCAGCAGGGTGCGCACCAGGCGCCCGCTCTGGCAGGGGTTGAGGCCGCGGTTGTGGATCAGCAGGCGGCCGCTGCCATCGCTGTGGATGCGGTAGGCGCTCCACAGGCGTGCCTGGCCGTCGCCGACCTGGGAGCTGATCAGGCGCTGGCCCTCGAAGTGCACGCGCATCTCGTCCGGGCCCGGCTCCGCTGCCGGGGCGGCGATGATTTCCAGGTGGTTGCAGCTGATCAGCTGGCCCGGCAGTTGCTGCAGCCAGTGCTCCGGCAGCAGGGCCAGGGCGTCCTGGCTAAAGGGCGCGCCCTGCACCTGCTTGCTGATCAGGGTGTAGGTGGAGAACTCGGTGTGGCGTTCCCAGCGCAGCTCGAAGCCGCCGAAGTCCTGGTAGTAGCACGACGACTCGGCGGATGGCGGCAATACCGCATGGCGTTCGCACAGGCGCAGCAGGTGCTGGTATTCGGCCGTGGGCTGTTGCGCGGAGGGCAGCAACACCAGTTGCACCAGGCGGGTTGGCGTCGGCAGTACCGGGAAGGGCCGGGTATGCAGTTCGTTGAACAGGGCCTCGCGTTCCGGATGGAAGCGCAGGCCATGCTGGCTGGGGACGTGCGGGGTGAGCGAATTCATGCGCGGCTATCTTGTGCGGCTGGCCTGGTAGGCCAGTCTAGCGAGAGTTGCGTGCGCCTTGCATGTGTCGCATTGCCGCGACTCACGCGCTCACGGGGTTTCTTGGGTTTACACAGCTAGAGCTGGGTAAGGAAGAAATGGCTGGGGGAGCGTCTACGGGATATTAATGAGCCCCCGCGGCCATTTCTACGCCGTATTGTCGACGTGTGTTAGTTCGTGAACAGGCTCTTAGAGGAAGATGCCGCGCAGGATAAAGAAGAACAGGATCGAGAGGCCCGCACCCGCCGGCAGGGTGATGATCCAGGACATAAAGATCGAGCCGATCACGCCCAGGTTCAATGCGCCGATACCGCGGGCGATACCGATGCCCAGCACTGCGCCGACCAGGGTATGGGTGGTGGATACCGGCAGGCCAATGGCCGAGGCGCCGACCACGGTGGCGGCGGTGGCCAGTTCGGCGGCAAAGCCGCGGCTCGGGGTCAGCTCGGTGATTTCCTTGCCGATGGTGGCGATCACCTTGTAGCCATAGGTGGCCAGGCCGATCACGATACCCACGGCGCCGAGCAACAGTACCCAGCCGGGGACTGCGGATTTGGCGCCGATGGTCAGGTCGCCGCCGGACTGGATCACCCCGACAATCGCCGCCAGCGGGCCGACCGCGTTGGCCACGTCGTTGGCACCGTGGGCGAAGGCCATGGAGCAGGCGGTAAAGACCATCAGCACGGCGAAGACCTTCTCCACGCTGGCGTAGTGAAATTCCTTGTCGGCTTCTTCGTCGATCTTGATCCGGCTAAGCAGGGCGATGCCCAGCAGCATGACCAGCGCGCCAACACCGGCGGCCAGCAGCAGGTTCTGGTTGCTGTTGAGTTCCAGGCCGATATGCTTGAGGCCCTTGGTCAGCGTCATGATCGCCACCATAAAGCCGGTGGCGAACATATACAGCGGCACGAAGCGCTTGGCGTTGAGGAAGGGGTTGTCGGTGTTGATGATGAGCTTTTGTACGCTCATAAACAGACCGAAGGCAACCAGGCCCGAGAGCACCGGAGTCACCACCCAGCTGGCCACGATCGGGCCGACGGCAGACCACTGCACGGCCTCCATCGACACGCCGACTGCAGCGAAACCGATGACCGCACCAACAATCGAGTGGGTGGTGGACACCGGCCAGCCGCGGCTGGTGGCGATCAGCAGCCAGGTGCCGGCCGCCAGCAGCGCCGACATCATGCCCAGTACCATCAGGTCCGGAGTGATCGCCGTGGCGTCGACTATGCCGTTCTTGATGGTTTCGGTGACTTCACCGCCGGCCAGGTAGGCGCCGCAGAATTCGAAGACCATGGCGATACAGATCGCCTGTTTGATGGTCAGGGCCTTCGAGCCCACCGAGGTGCCCATGGCGTTGGCCACGTCGTTGGCGCCCACGCCCCAGGCCATGAAAAAGCCGAAGAGGCAGGCAAGCAGCAGCAATACGAGGCCGTAGTCCGCAATCAGAGACATAAATAATTAATCCGTAGATTCCAGAAAGGACACTGGCGCTTAGCGCGCCAGCAGTTGTTCCAGTCGGTTGCCGACACGCTCGGCACGGTCGGCGACATCGCCGATCCACTCGATGATCTGATAGAGAAACATCACATCGACAGGCGGAAGGTCCTTTTCCAGTTTGAACAGCGCACGACGTACGTCGATTTGCATCTTGTCGGTGTCGCGTTCGATCTGCTCCAGCTCCATGACCATGGATTCGACCAGCACGGCTTCACGGCCGCCAAAGCCGGTTTCCAGCAGTTCATCCAGCTCGTTCATGGCTTTCAACGCCTGGGCGCTGGCATCCACGGTGCGCTGCACAAAGGTGCGCATCAGCGGCTGCAGGCTCTGCGGAATGGCCATTTCGCGGCCGAGCATCAGGCCCGCGATGTCCTTGGCGCGGTTGGCAACTTTGTCCTGTACACTCAGCAGCTCAAGCAGATCCGAGCGTGGTACGGGCAGGAACAGGCTCTTGGGCAGGTGCAGGCGAACGCTCTTCTTGAGCTTGTCGGCCTCCTGTTCCAGGCTCGACATTTCCTGTTGTACTTGTTCCACCTTGACCCAATCCTCAGCCATCACGGCCTCGAAAAAGGGCACCAGGTTCGCCGCGCACTCGTGGGCTTTGGCGAAGTGTTTCTGCATCGGCCCGATGGGTGAGCGGCCAAACAGACTGGCAAATGGATTGACTGGCATAGGGTAAGCCCCGGCGTTAAGAAGGCGGCAAGTATACGGATCAGTCCGCAGGCTCGCCAGCGCAGGTAATCGGACTGTCACATTTTCATAGTAGGCGTTGAACCCCACCATCATGAACAAAGAAACCGAAATCAAATTGCGGGTCAGTCGCGAAACGCTGGCGGCCCTGCGCGATCATCCGTTGCTCAAAAAGCGCAACAAGAGTGGCTGGGAGCAACGCGAGCTGTACAACCAGTACTTCGATACCCCCGAGCGCGATCTGGCCCAGGCCAAGGTCGCCCTGCGTCTGCGCCGGGATGCTGAGCAAGTGATCCAGACCCTGAAGACCCGCGGCCAGAGCGTCGCCGGTCTGTCCGAACGCAACGAGTGGGACTGGACCCTGGCCAAGGCCAAGCTGGACCTGAAAAAACTCGATGACAGTTGCTGGCCGGCGGCGTTGGCCGAACTGGACAAGAAGCAGCTGGCGCCCATTTTCACCACCGATTTCGTGCGCCAGCGTGCGGAAATCGCCTGGGGGCGTGGCAAGGCGCGCGTGGTGATCGAGGCTGCGCTGGATCTGGGCAAGGTGCTTGCCGGGGAAGGCGAGGAGGAAATCTGCGAGCTGGAGCTGGAGTTGCGCCAGGGTGAGCCGGATGCCCTGCTGGAACTGGCCGCCGAACTGGCCGCCGATCTGCCGCTGATGCCCTGCGATATCAGCAAGGCCGAGCGTGGCTACCGTCTGTTCGATGCCGCCAGCTACAGCCTGAGCCTGCCCGCCCCGCAGCTGACTGGCGAAACCAGCCTGGATGACAGCGTGGCCGCCTTGGCCTGGCATCTGCTCGGCAGCAGCCAGCGGTTGGCCGAGCAATACCGTTTCAATGGCCACTGGCGCTTGCTAGTGGATTGGCTGCAGCAACTGATCGAGCTGCGCGCCCTGCTCGGCAGCCTCGGCCAGGCCGCGCCACGCGCCTCCAGCCATGCCCTGCGCGAGGCGCTGGATGAACTGCTGGCGGACTGGCGCCCGCGCCTGCTGGCCGGCCAGGACGATGACAGCCTGCGCAAGAACGCTCCGGCGCTGTTCGCCGCCGAACTGCAGGGCAATCGCTGGGGCCTGTTCTCCCTGAACCTGTCGCGCTGGTTGTTGGCGCGCGGCTGGACGGTGGAGCGCAATAACCGCGGCAATCGCCAAGGTGCCGCGCCTCTGGGCAACTGGCTGCCGACGCTGATCGCCGAGGAAGGCGCGGCACTGCAGCTGCGCCGCTATCAGCAGCAACCGGAAGACCTCGCCGAGCAGCTGCCGCGTATCGAGCGCCTGCTGGTCTGGCTGCACCTGGCCCGCGAGGTGCTGGAGGTGCCGGAAGTCGACCGTCTGTACGGTGAGCTGAACAAGCTCGCCGAGTTGGCTGCCCAGGCCATCAATGCCGATGTCCTGCAGGCCCGTCAGGCGCAGCTGTTGGCCGTGGGTTCGCTCAAGGCCTGGCGTCAGCTGGTCAAATAACTGCTGCGGCGCTGTGCGCTTTTTGTAGGAGCTAGCCCGGATTACATCCGGGCTCCTCTCGCATTATTCAACTGCCGTCGCGAAAACGCGTCCAGACCGCATCCAGGGTAGCGCTGTGCTTCTCTGGCAGGGTTTCCAGGGCATGCAGGCGGCGCTTGGTGTCGCGGTCCGGGTACAGGCCGGGCTGGTTGCGCAGGCCTTCGCCGAGAAACTCCTGGGAATCGCTGTTGCCATTGGGGAACAGGGTTTCCGTGGTAATCAGCGCCGCGACCTTGGGCTGCATCAGGTAATCGATAAAACGATGGGCCAGATCGGCGCGCTTGGCGCTGCGCGGGATGACCAGGCTGTCGATAAACAGGGTCGAGCCTTCGTCGGGTACCAGGAAGCGCACCGGCTGCCCCGCATCGGCGGCGGCCAGGGCGTCGCCGACCCAGGCCATGGCCACGCACAGCTTGCCTTGGCTGAGATCCTCGATATAGCGCTGGCTATCGACGTAGCGCAGATTGGGTCGCAGCGCGTCGAGCACGCTGCTGCTGCGCTGGATCCGGCTGGTGCCGCTGCGGGCCAGGCTGTGGCCCTGGTAGTTGAGCAGCAACGACAGGGTTTCCTCGGGCGCATCCAGCAGGCTGATACCGCAACTGGCCAGGCGCGCACTCTGCTCGGCATCGAACAGCAGGCTCCAGCTATCGGGCAGCGGCCCGCCGAAGGCGGCTTCGGCCTGCGGTGTATTGATCGCCAGGCCCACCGCGCCCCACAGGTAGGGCACGGCATGACGGTTGCCCTGATCGAGGGCTGCCAGAGTGCTGAGCAATTGCTTGTCGAGATGGCGGCGGTTGGGCAGCAGGCTGAAATCCAGGGGTTGCACGCCGCCATTCTTGATCAGGGCGGGCAGGTCGTTGTGCGAGGGCACGGCGATATCGATGGTTTCGCCGCTGGCCAGCGCCGCGTCCAGTTCGTCGCTGGTGCTGAAGGTGCGGTATTCCACGCGGATGCCGGTCTCGGCCTCGAAATCCTTGAGCACCTGGGGGGCGATGTAATCGTTCCAGTTATACATCCGGATAACGTCTTCGGCGTTGGCCAACAAAGGCGTCAGTGCGAACAGCAGTGATGCAAGCAAACGAGGCATGGGCAATCTCCCTGCGTTGGTTGGTTTTGCGCTGTCACTACTGAATTCGGCACAGCCCTGTCCCGTCGCAGCAAATAAAGCGCGAATAAGCGGTGTGGTTTATGTGTTTAAGCCGGATAAAACGACGCCGGCACTAGGCCGGCGTCGGGTGTTGCGTCAAACGGTGTGCAAGTACCAGTTGTACTCGAGGTCGGAAATGGAATTTTCGAACTCGGCCAGCTCGCTTTCCTTGCAGGCGACGAAGATGTCGATGTATTTCGGGTCGATATAACGGGCCAGCACTTCACTGTCGTCCAGCTCGCGCAGGGCATCGCGCAGGTTGTTCGGCAGGCTCTGCTCATTCTGCTCGTAGGAGTTGCCTTCCACCGGCGCGCTTGGCTCGATCTTGTTGGTCAGGCCGTGGTGTACGCCCGCCAGCAGTGCCGACATCAGTAGGTAGGGGTTGGCATCGGCGCCGGCTACGCGGTGCTCGATACGCACGGCATCTGCCGTGTCATTCGGTACACGCAGGGCCACGGTGCGGTTGTCGATGCCCCAGCACGGCGAGTTCGGTACATAGAACTGCGCGCCGAAACGGCGGTAGGAGTTGACGTTGGGGCAGAGGAAGGCCATGGACGCGGGCATGGTTTCCAGTACACCGCCGATGGCGTGACGAAGTGCGTCGTTCTGTACCGGGTCCTCGCAGGCAAAGATGTTGTTGCCTTCCTTGTCGAGAATCGAGATATGCACGTGCAGGCCGTTGCCCGCCTGGTTCGGGTAAGGCTTGGCCATGAAGGTGGTGTCCATCTCATGGTCGTAAGCGATGTTCTTCACCAGCCGCTTGAGCAGCAAGGCGTGGTCGCAGGCCTTGATCGGGTCGGCGACGTGGTGCAGGTTGACCTCGAACTGCGCCGGGGCGCTTTCCTTGACGATGGCGTCGGCCGGGATGCCTTGCTCCTTGGCGCCTTCGAGAATGTCCTGCAGGCACTCGGCGTATTCGTCGAGGTCGTCGATCAGGTACACCTGGGTCGACTGCGGGCGCTTGCCCGACAGCGGCGACAGCGGCGGTTGCGGGCGGCCGTTCACGTTGGCCTGGTCGATCAGGTAGAACTCCAGCTCGAAGGCGGCGCAGATGGTCAGGCCCAGTTCGTCGAACTTGGCCACTACCTGGCGCAACACTTCCCGCGGGTCGGCGAAGAACGGCTCACCTTCCATTTCGTGCATGGTCATCAGCAGTTGCGCGGTCGGGCGCTTCTGCCAAGGCTCGTTGCTCAGGGTGTTGGGGATCGGGAAGCAGACCCGGTCGGCGTCGCCGATATCCAGGCCCAGGCCGGTGCTTTCCACCGTGGAGCCGTTGATATCCAGGGCGAACAGGGACGCCGGGAGGTTAATGCCGCGCTCGTAAACCTTGTGCAGGCTCGCCCGCTCGATACGCTTGCCGCGCACCACACCATTCATATCTGCGATCAGAAGGTCGACGAACAGGACCTCAGGATGTTTCTTAAGGAACGCGTTCGCTTCGTTAAGCTGAACGGCACGCGGGGGTACCGACATGATGCAACACCTTTTTTGTTAAAAATATCAATCATGCAACTGCATGGGTATGAGTCAATCTTAAACGCTGGGGGCTGTCAAGAGAGCCATATATTGCCCTAAAAAGGGGCTGTGTGGCCAATTTCAGGGCGTTACAGGGTTTGGTGGCCCTATTGCAAGCCTTGGCTGTCGGGGTGCTCAGTGGGGTGTGTTCAATTTTTTACATGGCTATTGTGAAAAAAAATGAACAAGGCTAAGCTCGGCTCAACCCATAACAGCAATAAAACGGGTGTCTCATGTCGCGCCAGCCGATAATCGGCGTTAGTGCCTGCACCAAGCAGATCGGGCACAACATCTACCACACCGCAGGTGATAAATACCTGCAGGCCATTGTGCATGTCGCAGGCGGGTTGCCGGTGATCATTCCCGCGTTGGGTGATCAGGTCGACCAGGCTTACCTGCTACAGCATATAGATGGTCTGGTGTTTCCCGGTTCGCCCTCCAATGTCGAGCCCCATCACTATAGTGGCCAGGCCAGCGAGCCCGGTACGCTGCATGATGCGGCGCGTGACAGCACCACCTTGCCTTTGATTAAAGCAGCTATTGCCCAAGGTATCCCGGTGCTCGGCATTTGCCGCGGTTTTCAGGAGATGAATGTGGCCTTTGGCGGCAGCCTGCACCAGAAGGTGCATGAGGTCGGCGGCTATATGGATCACCGCGAGCCTGAAGACACTCCAGCAGAACAGCAATATGGCCTGCGTCACCCGCTGCATGTGCAGCCGGGCGGGCTGCTCGCCGGCATCGGCTTGCCGGACGAGTTTCTTATTAATTCCATTCATGGCCAGGGCGTTGAGCGTCTGGCGCCGGGCCTTCGCGTAGAAGCACTGGCGCCTGACGGGTTGATCGAAGCATTTTCCGTCGAAGGTGCTGCCAGTTTCGCGTTAGGGGTGCAATGGCACCCCGAATGGCAGGTACGATCCAACCCGAATTATCTCGCCATCTTCCAGGCCTTTGGTGAGGCTTGCAGGAAGAAGGCGGGGCAACGCTGAGCCGTCTATAAATAGGACGGCTCTCACCAACCCTGAGGTCTCTATGAGCACCAAACTAGACCAGCTTTCGAGCTGGCTGAAAGATCGCAAAATCACCGAAGTTGAATGCCTGATCAGCGATCTTACCGGCATTGCCCGCGGTAAGATTTCGCCGACCAACAAGTTCCTCGACGAAAAGGGCATGCGCCTCCCCGAGAGTGTGCTGCTGCAGACCGTGACCGGCGACTACGTCGAGGACGAGATCTACTACGACCTGCTCGACGAGGCGGACATCGACATGTTCTGCCGTCCGGACGAGAACGCCGCCTTTATGGTGCCCTGGGCCATTGAGCCGACCGCGATGGTGATCCACGACACCTTCGACAAGCAGGGCAATCCGATCGAGCTGTCGCCGCGCAACATTCTCAAGAACGTGCTCAAGTTGTATGCCGACAAGGGCTGGAAGCCGATCGTCGCGCCGGAAATGGAGTTCTACCTGACCAAGCGCAACAGCGACCCGGATTTCCCCCTGGTTGCGCCGATGGGCCGCTCCGGTCGTCCGGAAGTGGGTCGTCAGTCCTTCTCCATCGATGCCGCCAACGAATTCGATCCGCTGTTCGAAGACGTTTACGACTGGTGCGAAATCCAGGGCCTGGACCTCGATACGCTGATCCACGAAGACGGCCCGGCGCAGATGGAAATCAACTTCCGTCACGGCGAAGCCCTGCACCTGGCCGACCAGATCACCGTGTTCAAGCGCACCATGCGTGAAGCGGCGCTCAAGCACGATGTGGCCGCCACCTTTATGGCCAAGCCGATCACCGATCAGCCGGGCAGCGCCATGCATATCCACCAGAGTGTGGTGGACATCAAGACCGGCAAGAACCTGTTCTCCAATGCCGACGGCAGCATGAGCCAGCTGTTCCTCAACCATATCGGCGGCCTGCAGAAGTACATCCCCGAGCTGCTGCCGCTGTTCGCCCCCAACGTCAACTCGTTCCGCCGCTTCCTGCCGGATACCTCCGCGCCGGTAAACGTCGAGTGGGGCGAGGAGAACCGCACCGTGGGCCTGCGCGTACCGGAAGCCGGGCCGCAGAACCGCCGCGTGGAAAACCGCCTGGCCGGCGCCGACGCCAACCCCTACCTGGTGCTCGCGGCCTCGCTGCTGTGCGGCTATATGGGCATGGTCGAAGACCTCAAGCCGAGCGCG
>DASUOY010000147.1:0-5281 GCA_036276395.1 Pseudomonas sp. | reverse complement strand
GCTAAGCCTGGCCATGGCGGTCAGCCTGGCGGCCTGGCTGGTGTTGAACGCCCTGCCTGCGCCGCCCAGCCTGGTGCAGCCGGCACCGGCGCGTGCTCCAGCGCCCGCCGTGGCGATCGCGACAGCGGCGGCGGGCTTAGCCGCTGTCACCAGCGCCAGGCCAGCGGCTAAGCCCGTGGTTGTCGCGGCAGAGGTCGCGGATGCGCCGAGTCTGAATGCCCAGGAGGCGCAGATGCTGATCCAGCTGATGGCCGAGCAGGGCGACCCGCGCAGCCCGGCCCTGGGCCAGCTCAAGCCGCGGCCGCCGGCCAGCGCCGCGCAGCTGGCCGACCCCAAGCAGTACAGCGCCTTCGAGGATCAGCACAGCCGCGCCCTGGTGATGGCCTATGCCGGCGGCGTGCAGCAGATTCCGGCAATCCGCGAGCGCATCGAGCAGGCCGCGCAATCCGGCGAGCGCAGCGCGGAGGAAATCAGTGAGGCCCGCGCCGCCCTGGAGCAACTGGAGATGCTGCAGAGCAAGCTGCAGCGCGAGGCGCCGGAGTTGCTGCCCGGCGTGGCGCCAGACTCGTAAAAAACTGCCTGGAGCAGTTTTAACGTCGCGCAGCGACGGCCCGCAGGGTGGCCGCCAGGGATGGCAGGCCATAAACGGGCGTTATTGCAACCAGCCGCGCTTGCGGTAGTAGCGCAGCGCGCCTTCGTGCAGCGGGGCGCTAAGCCCGGTCTCGATCATCTCGGCCTCGTGCAGCTCGGCAAAGGCCGGGTGCAGGCGCTTGAAACGCTCCAGGTTGTCGAACAGCGCCTTGACCAGCTGGTAGACCAGTTCCGGGCTGACCTGGGCCGAGGTGGAGAGCACCGCCTTGCCGCCGAAGGAGTCGGTGGCGTGCGGGTTGCCGCGGTACAGCCCGCCGGGGATGCGGGCCTTGGTGTAATAGCGGTTGTTCGCCAGCAGCTGGTCGATGGCCGCGCCGGTCACCGGCACCAGTAGGGCGTCGGTGGTGGTGGTGGCTTCCTGGATCGCGCCATTGGGATGGCCGACGAAATAAATCATCGCGTCGATATTGTTATCGCCCAGGGCCGCGGCCTGATCGGCGGCCTTCAACTCGGCGGCGAGGGCGAACACGGAATGCTGCCAGCCCTTGGCCTTGAGGATTTCCTCCAGGGTGTCGCGCTGCCCCGAGCCGGGGTTGCCGATATTCACCCGCTTGCCCCTGAGGTCGTCGAAGCTGGCGATCCCGGCATCGCGGCGCGCGAGCAGGGTAAAGACCTCGCTCTGCAGCGAGAGCACCGCGCGCAGCTGCGTCATCGGCCCCTCCTGTTCGAAGGGCGCGGCGCCGTGCAGGGCCTTGTGCTGGTGATCCGACTGCATGATGGCGAAGTTGAACTCGCCGCTGCGCAGGCCGTTCACGTTGGCCACGCCGCCGCTACTGGCCGGGGCACTGCAGGCGATGCCGTGGCTGGCCGTGGCGCGGTTGAGGAAGCGGCAGAGCGACTGCCCGGCGACGTAATACACGCCGGTCTGGCCGCCGGTGCCGATGCGCACCTCCTGCTCCTCGGCCTGGGCCGCGCCGCACAGGGCCATAACGGCAAGGGCCGCGAAGGTGAGCCAGGCCAGGGGGATGGCGTGCATGGAGGGTCTCCTTGCTATTGGCGAATGGGGCTGTTGTCGACGCGGCGCTTTGGGCATCATCAGGCCATGAGCCATTCTTCCTGCGACTCCTCAGCCCAATCGGTCAGCGCCAGTATCACCCTGGCCGTGTTGCATGCCGCCAGCCGTCTGGGCCTGGAGCGTGGGCAGCTGATGCGGCAATGCGGCCTGGATGACAGCCAGCTGGCCGACCCCGACGCCCGCGTGCCCTTCGCCACCCAGGAGCGCCTGTGGCAAACCCTGAGCCAGATGCCCGGCAGCGAGCCCGGGCTGGCGCTGGGTTGCAATCTCGCCCCGGGCCCCTTCAGCGTGCTCGGTTACCTGCTACAGAGTAGCCCGACCTTGGCCGATGCACTGCGCGCGGCGCAGCGTTATCAGCGCCTGGTCGGCGAGGGCGGCGAGGTGCAGTTGGGCGAGCAGGATGACGAGTTGCAGCTGTTCTATCGCCCCCTGCACCTCGAGCTGCCGGCCACCCGCACTCGGGTGCTGGCCCTGATGGCCTGCTGGGCGCAGATGTTCCAGCCTTTGTTGGATGATTTCCGTCTGCTGCGGGCACAGTTCGTTCATCCGCAGCCGGAGGACCTCGGCCCCTATCAGGAGGTTTTCGCCTGCCCGCTGCAGTTCAGCGCGGGAGCCTACGGTCTGGTGCTGCCCAGGGCGCTGGCCAGCGCGCCGCTGATCCAGGCGAACCCGCCGCTGCAGGCCTTGCTGCGCCAGCATGCCGAAGCCCTGCTCGCGCGCTTGCCCAGCGCCGGCCTGAGCGCCCGGGTGGTGGCCCTGCTCGGTGAACAGTTGAGCCGTGGCGAGCCGGATCGCGCCGCGCTGGCGCGTAGCCTGCTGCTTAGCGAGCGCACCCTGCAGCGGCGCCTGGCCGAAGAAGGCAGCAACTACCAGCAACTGCTCAACGACACGCGCCGCCAGCTGGCCGAGCAGCACCTGGGCAGCGGCAGCCTGCCGGCGGCGGAGATTGCCCTGCTGCTCGGCTATTCCGAGCCCAGCGTGTTCTTTCGCGCCTTCCGCCAGTGGACCGGGCTGACCCCGGGGGAGTATCGCGCCCGGCACAAGCCGACATAGAACCTGTTTGGGATCTGCTGCGCGTCCGCCAGCCGGCGTTAAAAACAGCCTCGGAATGCTCATTTACAGCGCGTAAACTGCGCTTCCTCGGCTGTTTTTGCCTTGCCTGGCTCTAGCTCGCGAGATCCAAAGCAGGTTCTTAGTTATGAGCCTGAATTCCCTGCGCGCTGAGAAACGCGAGAAAGGCCTGGCGCGAGCTGTAGCGCGGCTGGTAGCCGAACTCCTGCTTTAGCCGCTGGTTGCTGAGCACCGGGCGATAGCGCAGAAAATCCAGCTGTTCGGCGCCGTACTGGCTCAGCCCCAGGGGTTTGAGCAGGTGCAGGGCCGTGCGGATCAGCCAGGCCGGCAGCGCGCGGTAGGGCTTGCCGAGCAGGGCGGCGATTTCCCTGAGCGACAGCGCGCCATCGCCGGCCAGGTTGAAGATGCCGGCGCTCTGGGTGCGCAGGCCCTGGCAGATGATGTCCACCACGTCCTGATCCCAGATAAACACGAAACGGCTGTCGCTGCCGCGAATGCCCAGCACCGCGCGCTTCTTGAACAGCTCGGTGATCTGGTTGTTGACCTGGCGGCCGAGAATGGTGCCGGGGCGCAGCACCAGCTGCTTGAGCTGCGGGTGCTGCTGCCGCGCGCTGGCCAGCAGTTGTTCGACCTCAAGCTTGTGCTTGGCGTAGGCGAACCGGGCATGGCCGCGCAGGGGTTGGTCTTCGTCCAGCCACTCGGCATTGCGCGGGTCATAGCCGTAGGCCGCCCCGGAGCTGGTGACTATCAGTTGCTCGACACCCTGGGCCAGGGCGGCCTCCAGCAGCGCCTGGGTGCCGCCCACGTCGATGGCGTGCAGCTGGGCCTCGCTCATGCCGGGCGGCGGGGTCACCACCGAGGCCAGGTGGACTATGGCCTGGGGCCTATGTTCGGCCACGCAGCGCTGCACCGCCTGGGGCTGGCTGATATCCAGGCGCACCGCTTCAATATTCGGCCGCAGGCCCGCACGGCTCTGTTCGCGGATATCGGCGGCAATCAGCGTCCACTGGGGTTGCTGGATGGCCAGTTGGTTGAGCAGTTGCTGGCCGATAAAGCCCGCTGCTCCGGTGATCAAGACACGCATCGGTTGCTCCAGGCGCGGTCCCCGGCCTGCTTGGCGGGAACGGTGCGGCGGCGCCCAGGGCGAGCGCCATCTCTCTTTGCAGCCTAGTGCGCCGGCCCGCGGGCGGCAGTGGCAGGGCTGGCCAACGGCCATGACCAATTGCGCCAGGCGGGTTGAACTTTTACCGGCGCACCGCGCTATGCTCTGTGCCCCCTAATACGCCACTTGGAGCAGCCTGATGAGCCAAGCCGAAAAGAACCTGCGTATCGACTATTTCGAGTTCGGCTCCACCGCGCTGGCAGCCTGGCCCGGGTTGTCGGATTGAACCCATGAACCTGTTGAAACGCCATTTGTTCAGCCTGATCGCCCTGGTGCAGCGCCATCCCGGGCTGGTGGCGATCTTCGGCTTCGCCTCGGGCCTGGCCAGCTTTCTACTGGTCGAGCGCCAGGCCGAGCTGGCCCGGGTGCTGGCCACCGTGATGCTGGTCAGCTGGTTGTGGCTGATTCTGGAAAACATCCTGCGCCAGCGCATTGCGGCCTGGTTCGGCTTTGAGCTGCCGCCGCCGCTATTGCGCTACGCGACCCAGATGATCCACCAGGAGAGCCTGTTCTTCGTTCTGCCGTTCTTCTTTATCACCACCACCTGGAACAGCGGCCAGGCGCTGTTCAGCGGCTTGCTGGCGGCCGCCGCTCTGGTGTCGATCATCGACCCGCTGTACTACAAATGGCTGGCGCCCAAGCGCTGGCTGTATCTGGCCTATCACAGCCTGGCGCTGTTCGCGGTGCTGCTGACGGCGCTGCCGATCATCTTCAAGCTGACCACGCCGCAGAGTTACCAGCTGGCCCTGGGGGCGACGGTGCTGCTGTCGTTTCCCTCGCTGTTCGCCATCATCACGGTGCAGCGCTGGTGGCGCGGGGTGCTGCTGGTCGGCCTGAGCCTGGCCCTGGGCGCGACCGGCTGGCTGGCGCGTTCCTGGGTGCCGCCGGCGACCCTGTGGCTGACCGAGGTGGCGGTCAGCAGCCAGTTCGACGACAGCTTGCGGACGCCGGGTGCCAGCATCAAGCAGTTGAGCGTGGCGCAGCTGCGCAGCCAGGGGTTGTACGCCTACACCGCGATCAATGCGCCGCGGGGGCTGAACGAGCGCATCTATCACGTCTGGCGGCACAAGGGCGGCGAGATCGAGCGCATTGCCCTGGATATCCAGGGCGGGCGCAAGGAAGGCTACCGCGCCTGGACCCACAAGCAGAATTTCCCCGCCGATGCCCTGGGCCGCTGGCAGGTGCAGGTGTTGACCGAAGCCGGCCAGATGATCGGCGTGCTGCGCTTTAAGGTTGTGGAATAGCGGGTCAGCCGAAGAACCAGTAGCACACCGCAATGGCCGCCAGCACCCCGGCCAGCTCGGCCAGCAGGGCGCAGCCCACGGCGTGGCGTACGCGCTGGATACCGACCGCGCCGAAGTACACCGCCAGCACGTAGAAGG
>DASUOY010000146.1:0-2805 GCA_036276395.1 Pseudomonas sp. | reverse complement strand
CACTGTGCAGCAGCATCCGGACCGCCCGGCGCTGCTGGATGAGTCGCGCAGCCTTAGCTACGCCCAGTTCAACGCCTGGGCCAATCGCCTGGCCTGGGCCTTCAAGGCTGAAGGCGTGCGCCATGGCAGCGTGGTGGCCGTAATGCTGGAAAACCGCCTGGAGCTGTTGGCCATTCTGGCTGCGCTAAGCAAGCTCGGTGCGGTCGGTGCGCTGGTCAACACCACCCAGCGCGGCAAGGTGCTGGCGCATAGCCTGAATCTGGTCAAACCGGGTTTTATGCTGATTGGCGAGGAATTGCTGACGGCCTTCGCTGAAGTCGCCGAACAGCTCGACAACCCACAGACACCGCGTTACTGGGTGGCCGATCAGGACTGCCTGGAGGACGCCGGCCAGGCACCGGACGGCTGGACCAACCTGATGCAACTGGCGCGCAGCCAGGCCAGCGATAACCCGCCGGACAGCGCCAAGGTACAGATGAAGGACCCTTGCTTCCTGATCTACACCTCCGGCACCACCGGCCTGCCTAAGGCTTCGATCATGAGCCACGGCAAGTGGATCAAGGCTTATGGTGGCTTCGGCCATTCCGGCCTGACCCTGGGCACTCAGGACGTGCTCTACCTGACCCTGCCCTGCTACCACAACAACGCCGTGACCGTGTGCTGGAGCGCCGCCATCGCTGGCGGCGCGGCCATCGCCCTGCGCCGCAAGTTCTCCACCAGCACCTTCTGGCCGGATGTGCAGCGCTATCAGGCCACCTGCTTCGGCTATATCGGCGAGCTGTGCCGCTACCTGCTTAACCAGCCAGAAACTCCGGCCGAGAAGAACAACAGCCTGCGCTGCATGATCGGCAACGGCCTGCGGCCCTCGATCTGGGCCGAGTTCAAGGCGCGTTTCGGCGTCGAGCAGATCACCGAGTTCTATGCCTCCAGCGAAGGCAATATCGGCTTTACCAACGTATTCAACTTCGACAACACCGTGGGCTTCTCCCCCGCCACCTACGCCATCGTGCGCTACGACCTGGAGAACGACTGCGCGATGCGCACCGCCAAGGGCTTTCTGCAGAAGGCCGACAAGGGCGAGCCGGGTTTGCTGATCAGCGAGATCAGCGCCAAATGGCCATTCGACGGCTACACCGACCCGGCCAAGAGTGAGGCGGCGATTCTGCGCAACGTGTTCAAGAAAGGTGATGCCTGGTTCAACACTGGCGATCTGATGCGCGATATCGGCTGCAAGCACGCGCAGTTCGTCGATCGCCTGGGCGACACCTTCCGCTGGAAAGGCGAAAACGTTTCCACCACCGAGGTCGAGAACGCCCTGGGGGCCTTTCCCGGCGTCGAGGATGCGGTGGTCTATGGCGTGGAAATCCCCGGCACCAATGGCCGCTGCGGCATGGCCGCATTGCGTTTGCGTGAGGGCGCGACACTGGATGGCAACGCCCTGGCGGCGCATCTGGATAGCGAACTGCCGGTGTATGCCGCGCCGCTGTTTATCCGCCTGCTCGGCGAGGTGGAAACCACCGGCACCTTCAAATACAAGAAGGCCGATCTCAAGCAGGCGGCCTACGACCCGCAGCGAGTCCAGGATCCGCTATGGGTCAGGCTACCCGGCTCGGCGGCATTTCAGCCGCTGGATAGCGAGTTGCACGCGGCCATCGAACGCCAGGCCTACCGTTTCTGAAAAACCGAAGATCTGCTGCGCAGGGCGCACCCTACGGCTGCATAAGTAGGGTGAGCCGCGTACCAGGGCTAGCGCTTGAACTCGAACTGCAACTCCGCCCCTTCCAGCGACTCCCAATAGTCGTCCACCCGCTCATTGGTGATCAGCTTGCCGTTGAGCTGGAAGGGGCTTTCGCTCGCCGATTTTTCTCCGAACAGCGGCGGCAACAACGCCTGGGGCGGCTCGCTGGTCGGCCCCAGCGGCGGTAACTGATCGAACACTTCGGCGGGCAAACTGAGATCCAGCGCGGCCTTGGCTTCGTCCACCTGGGGCTTGGTCGTAGCTGGCGGCTTGGCCTTGGCCGCCGGCGTGACGGGCTTGGCGGCAGGCTGCGGCTTGGTGACGACAACCGCCGCTGCGGCAGGTTTGCTTACGGCCGCGGGCTTGGCCGGTGCTGCGACAGGCTCGGCCGGCGCCGCCGGGGCAACAGGTTCAGTCGCAGGCTCCACGGCTTTGGGTTTTGCGGGTTGCGGGGCGGGCGCCTGATCACAGGCAACCAGCGACAGGAGCAGCAGCGACAAGGCCAGGCGGTGAATACGGATCATGGGGCAACGCAGAGGCAGAGGTACAAGCCGCTATGCTCCCCTCTCCCCCGCGCGCTAGCAAGCCTGGCGTGCATCCCCGGGCGCATCACTGACGACGCTGCCGGCTTATTGCTCCTGCTCCAATTGCTTGAGCTGCTCGTTTATATCCAGCTGCGGATGCTCGCGCATCAACTTGAGTAGCAGCGCATCGGCCTCATCCGCCCAGCCATCGCGGCGCAACTTGAGCAGCCGTTGCAGCTCATCGTGCAGCTGCTGCTCGGCATCGCTGACAGCCGGCGCGGCGGGCTTGGCCTGGGTACCCAAGGCGGGGGCGCTGGCGGCCTGCGGCAACTGGTCATGCAGGGCAGCGTTGGCCTGCTCTTCACTCAGCAGCTCAGCCGGCGCGGCAGCAGACGCTTTCTTCTCGGCCTTGGCCGCATCCGCGCTCAACCCCTGCACCACCGCAGCTGGCGCTATCGCGCGGGCTTGCGCCTGGGGCTGCGCTATTGCCGCCGACTCGGCCATGGGCGCGGACAGTGGCGCCGCTTCGGGGGCGACGCTGGC
>DASUOY010000145.1:0-2775 GCA_036276395.1 Pseudomonas sp. | reverse complement strand
GCGCGCCTGGCAAAGCAAGCCTAAGGCGCACACCGAGCCGCCGGCGCAAGACTGACGGCCAGCCCCTGCGCCCACACTCGATAGCCAAGACCTGACGGGTGATAACCATCACGCGCCAGGTACTCGGCGGAAAACTCCAGTTCCACCGCGTGATGCCCCGCCCCTAGACTCACAGCTAACTGACGCAGGCGCGCATCCAGCAGGCCTGCGCGCATACCGAGCAAGCGCCGTAACAGCCACGGCAAGGCACTGAAATGCTGCAGTGGCGGCACACTGCTAAAGGCCACCTGTGCGCCGCGCGCCGCCAAAGCCTCGGCCATACCGCCGAGCGCAGCTTCCCAACGTGATAATGGAGTCAGCTGAGTGGTGTCGTTGACGCCGAACACCAGCAGCGCCAGATCAAAGGGCTGATCCAGCACCTGCGGCAACAGCCGCTCATAAGCCTGCACGGCCGTAATACCGTTCTCGCCGCAGGCCCGCCAGGCAACCGGCCGACCGCAACGCGCGGCCAGCGCCGCAGCCAGCTGCCCGACCAGCGCGGCGTCCAGCTTATCCACGCCAACGCCCACAACGGTCGATTCGCCCAGCACCAGCAGGCGCAACGGCTCGCCAGGTAAATCAACGCCGGCCACACCGTTCAACAACCCTGCGGCCGGCGGTAAACGCAGCGTATTACGTCGCGTACGCAGCGCCAACGGCAAGGCAATCGGCGCCAGCAGCACCAAGCCTAGCCACCAGGCATAGGCGCGCAGTGCATTCACAGCTCGACCTTGACCGCCTGCGCCGCACGGGTGGCCTTGGCCCGCGCGGCTTCTAATGATTCATCGCGCGCCAGGGCCACACCCATACGGCGCTGACCGCTGACCTCGGGCTTGCCGAACAGGCGCAGAGCGGTATCCGGCTCAACCAGAGCCGTCGCCAGATTGCCGAAGCTGACCTGCTGCGACTCGCCCTCGACCAATATCACCGCAGAAGCCGATGGGCCGAACTGACGAATCGCCGGGATCGGCAAGCCAAGAATCGCCCGCGCATGCAGGGCGAATTCGGACAGATCCTGGGAAATAAGGGTGACCAGACCAGTGTCATGGGGGCGCGGCGAAATCTCGCAGAACCACACCTGATCGCCCTTGACGAACAACTCGACGCCGAACAGGCCGCGCCCGCCCAGGGAGCCGGTAACGGCCAGGGCAATACGCTCAGCCTCGGCCTGAGCCTTGGCGCTCATCGGCTGCGGCTGCCAGGACTCCTGATAATCGCCCTTGACCTGACGATGGCCAACAGGCGCACAGAAGGTGGTACCGCCGCTGTGGCGCACGGTAAGCAGGGCGATTTCATAATCGAAGTCGATAAAGCCCTCGACTATCACCCGGCCCTTGCCGGCGCGGCCACCAGCCTGAGCGTAATCCCAGGCGGCTTGCAGATCATCCAGACTTTTCAGCAGCGACTGGCCCTTGCCGGAAGAGCTCATGATCGGCTTGATCAAGCAGGGAAAGCCGATGCTCTCGACCGCGGCCTGGCATTGTTCGAAGGAGTCGGCAAACTGATAAGGCGAAGTCGGCAGGCCCAGCTCTTCGGCGGCCAGACGGCGAATGCCTTCGCGGTTCATGGTCAGCTGTGCGGCGCGGGCGCTGGGGATGACGGTAAAGCCTTCATTCTCCAGCTCGACCAGGGTCGCGGTGGCGATGGCTTCAATTTCCGGCACGATATAGTGCGGCTGCTCCAGCTCGATCACCGCCCGCAGCGCGTCGCCGTCGAGCATATTGATCACGTGGCTGCGATGCGCCACCTGCATGGCCGGGGCATTGGCGTAGCGATCCACGGCGATTACTTCAACGCCCAGACGCTGCAACTCGATCACCACTTCCTTGCCCAGCTCACCAGAGCCACACAGCAGCACACGGGTCGCGCTCGGCGACAAAGGGGTTCCGATACGGGGCATGGAGTTTCCTCAAACAGATTGATAAAGCGTGCGTTACAGCAGCACGCCTTTGGCTTTGGCGCGCTCATGGCAGAGCAGCAGCACCTGGCGGCGCTCGGTGTTATCCATGCGGCTCCAGCGGGTGATTTCGGCAACCGAGCGTTGGCAGCCGATACAGATGTCTTCATCGTCCAACGCGCAGATATGCACGCAGGGCGAGGCGAGCGGACGCTCCTGGGCGTGCATCAGTCGTCCTGCTCGTGCAGATCACGGGCGTAACGCTGGGCGTTGTGCACGTAATGAGCGGCGCTGGCTTCGAGCATCTTCTTCTGCGCCTCGGTCAGTTCGCGCACCACCTTGCCGGGCGAGCCCATGACCAGCGAACCATCGGGAATTTCCTTGCCTTCACCGATCAGGCTATTGGCGCCGATGATGCAGTACTTGCCAATTTTCGCGCCGTTGAGCACCACGGCATTGATACCGATCAGGCTGTAATCGCCCACCGAACAGCCATGCAGCATGGCGTTGTGGCCGATGGTCACCCCTGTGCCGATGCTCAGCGGGAAGCCCATATCGGTGTGCATCACGGTGCCGTCCTGCACATTGCTGTTCTCGCCGATATGGATCAGCTCGTTATCGCCGCGCAGCACGGCGTTGAACCACACGCTGGCGCCCGGTTCCAGCTTGACCTTGCCCACCAGAGTGGCATTGGGCGCGACCCAGCTTTCGGCATGAGCCTCTACTTGAGACTGGCCCAAACGGTATTTCATTTTGCAATTCCTCTCAGGTGAGCCTAATAAAGTGCTCGGGGGGCCGGTGCAGGTCGATGCCGGCGTCGTATACCAGATTGACCAACT
>DASUOY010000144.1:0-2731 GCA_036276395.1 Pseudomonas sp. | reverse complement strand
GATGCCGGCGCCGAACGCCTGCGGATAACCCGAGCGCACCATGCCGGCGATGGCGATGGAGCCCACCGCGGCCACCGTGGCCGGCGAGGAGCCGGACAGCGCGGCGAACAGCATGCACGCCAATACCGCCGAGATTGCCAGGCCGCCACGGATATGGCCGACGCAGGCGTTGGCGAAGTCGATCAGGCGCTTGGCCACGCCGCCGGTGGTCATAAAGGCGCCGGACAGCAGGAAGAACGGGATCGCCAGCAATGTGT
Source organism: Pseudomonas sp. (assembly GCA_036276395.1). Lineage (GTDB taxonomy): Bacteria > Pseudomonadota > Gammaproteobacteria > Pseudomonadales > Pseudomonadaceae > Aquipseudomonas. Next base: position 2,474 of record DASUOY010000144.1, on the reverse strand, counting down.
AGTGTTCGCTGGTTTCGAACAGCTTGATCGCCAGCGAGCGCACCGAGTCCGGGCTGAACAGCATGATGGTCAGCGAACCGGCCAGGCCCAGGGATGCGGCGATCGGCACGCCGATCAGCATCAGCAGGAACAGCAGGAAGAAGAGGAACAGGATGGTCATGGCTTGTGCTCCTCGTGCTCGGTCAGTTTCATCGCTTCGGCGGCCTCATCGGCCAGGCCCAGACCGGTCTGCTGGTTGCGCAGGATGCGCACGAAAATTTCCAGGAAACGGATAAACACCATGGCGTAGCCGAACGGCACGATCAGGGTGATGTGCCACTGCTGGATGCCGTAGTGGCCCAGGTCCTCGGCACCTATGCCGGCGGTGAACAGGGTGCGCACCCAGTCGAAGCTGGCCACGCTGATCAGCCCGGCGTAGCCCAGGCAGGTCAGGCAGGCGATCAGGCCGATGATGCGTTGGGTCGGCTTGCTGGCCAGCTTGACCAGGGCGTCGACGCCGATATGCCCGGCGGTGCGCACACCATAGGCCAGGCCGAAAAAGATCAACCAGGCGAACAGCGCCTTGGTCAGCGCGTTGCTCCAGGTCATCGCCTGGGCCAGGTCGAGAATAAAATCGCCAATGGCGAGCAGGGTGGCGTTGCCGCCAAAGTAGTCACCCAGGCTGTAGAACAGGGTGTAGAAGTTATTGAGGATCACGTAGACGAAGGTCACCAGCGTCATGGCGGCCAGCAGAAAGGCGATAAAGCCTTCCTCGAAGTGGTCCCAGACGCGCCGCAAGGCGTTCATCGATAGAGTCTCCAGTGTGGAGTGGACGGTGCTGTGTCACTGCGCATATGCGCCCGCAGTGGGTAGGATGGGTTGAGGAGCTGGCAGCGCCAGTCATCGAGCCGATGGCTGGCGCTGCGCTCAATCCAGCCTACTGGTTGGCGGCGTCGGCGGCCTTGATCAGGTCGGCACCGATTTCCGCTTCGAACTTGCCCCACACTGGCTTCATGGTGTCGCGCCACATGGCGCGCTGTTCCGGGGTCAGCGTGATGATTTCAGTGGTCTTGGCGTCGAGGATGCGCTGCTTGTCGCCTTCGTTAAGGGCGTCAGCCTGCTTGTTCACCTCGGCAGTCACTTCCACGATGATCTTGTCCAGCTCGCCGCGCACGTCCGCCGGCAGGCCGTTCCAGAACTGGGTGTTGGTGATCAGCATGTAATCCAGCACGCCGTGGTTGGACTCGGTGATGAACTTCTGCACTTCGTGCATCTTCTGGCTGTAGATGTTCGAGTAGGGGTTCTCGGCACCGTTGACCACGCCGGTCTGCAGGCCCTGGTAAACCTCGGCGAAGCTCATCTTGCGCGGGTTGGCGCGCACGGCCTTGAACTGCTCTTCGAGTACGGCGGAGGCCTGCACGCGGAACTTCAGGCCACGGGCATCCTTCGGCTCACGCAGCGCCTTGTTGGCCGACAGCTGCTTGAGGCCGTTGTGCCAGTAGGCCAGGCCGGTGATGTTCTTGGCTTCCATGGACTTGAGCAGGGCCTGGCCTTGCGGGCTTTGCTGGAAACGGTCGACGGCGGCCATGTCGTTGAACAGGAACGGCAGGTCGAATACCTGGATCTGCTTGGTGTACTGCTCGAACTTGGCCAGGGACGGCGCGATCAGCTGCACGTCACCGAGCAGCAGGGCTTCCATTTCCTTGCCGTCGCCGAACAGCGAGGAGTTCGGGTACACCTCGACCCGCACCTTGTCGCCCAGGCGTTCTTCGGCGAGCTTCTTGAACAGCACCGCGCCTTGGCCTTTCGGCGTATGGTCGGCGACCACGTGGGAGAACTTGATCACGATCGGGTCGGCGGCCTGGGCCAGGCCGGCGATGGCGAGCGACAGGGCGCAAGCCAGCGCCTTGGCAGTCAGTTTGAACATGGTGTGCTTCCTCTTGTTTTGCTTATTTTGTTTTAGTTGGCGCGTTATGCGCCGCGGCGCTGCAGGGCGGGCGTACAAGAGCAAGTCTAGGCGGCCTGCCGAAAAACGGCGGGCGCTGGGCAGCGAAGGCCTGGACTTGTTCTTGTGGGTCGCCTGGGCAAGGCTAGAGCAACCGCCATGCCAGGCCGCGCCAAGAGCCTCCGGGTGGCGCTGCAAGCGCTCTGGGGCGGCCTTCTGCGGCGCTTGGCGGGCGCGGTCCGGCCTGCGCTAGGGCCGCGATTGGCTGGTTTTGGCGGAAACCCGCCAGTTACTCGTACTGTTCTGGCGGGTTTGCGCCAGCATCAGCGAAGTTCAGCCCATGCTTGCGCAGCTTGTCGTGCAGGGTCTTGCGCGGGATGCCCAGGGCTTCGGCCAGGCTGCGCAGGGAGCCGTGGCCGCGGCCCAGCTCGGTGCAGATCAGGCTGCGCTCGAAGGCTTCCACCTGGGCGCTGAGGGTGTTCTCCGCCGCCTGGGTGGCGGGCGCTGGTTCGGCGCCCTGCAGGTCGAGATCGAGGTCCAGATCCAGGCC
>DASUOY010000143.1:0-7236 GCA_036276395.1 Pseudomonas sp. | reverse complement strand
TGATCTGACCCAGGCCGATATGGTTATTGGCCTGGCCCTGATCGTGCTGGTGTTCGAGACCGCTCGCCGGGTGATGGGCATTGCCCTGCCGCTGATCTGCGCGCTGTTTCTCGCCTACGGCCTGTTCGGCCAATACCTGCCGGGCGACCTGATGCACCGTGGCTACGCCATCGACCAGCTGGTCAACCAGCTGGCCTTCGGCACCGAGGGGTTGTACGGCACGCCGACCTACGTATCGGCCACCTATATCTTCCTGTTTATTCTGTTCGGCGCGTTCCTCGAACAGGCCGGGATGATCAAGCTGTTCACCGACTTCGCCATGGGCCTGTTCGGCCACAAGCTCGGCGGCCCGGCCAAGGTCTCGGTGGTGTCCTCGGCGCTGATGGGCACCATCACCGGCTCTGGGGTGGCCAACGTGGTCACCACCGGCCAGTTCACCATCCCGTTGATGAAGCGTTTCGGCTACAAGCCGGCGTTTGCCGGCGGCGTGGAAGCGACCGCATCGATGGGCAGCCAGATCATGCCGCCGATCATGGGCGCGGTGGCCTTTATCATGGCCGAGACGATCAACGTGCCGTTCTTCGAGGTGGCCAAGGCCGCGCTGATTCCGGCGCTGCTGTACTTCGGCTCGGTGTTCTGGATGGTTCACCTGGAAGCCAAGCGCGCCAACCTGCAGGGCCTGCCGAAAGACCAGTGCCCGAATCCCTGGACGGCGATCAAAGAGCGCTGGTACCTGCTGATTCCGCTGTTCATCCTGATCTACCTGCTGTTCTCCGGGCGCACGCCGTTGTTCTCCGGCATGGTCGGTCTGGCCCTGACCGCCATCGTGATTCTCGGCTCGGCGATCATCCTGCGGGTGTCGTCCAAGGTCATGCGCTTCGCCTTCTGGATTGCCCTGGGCGTGCTCTGCGCCGGCTTCTTCCAGCTCGGTATCGGCGTGGTGTTCGGCGTGGTCGCGCTGCTGGTGGCGCTGTGCTGGTTTATCAAAGGCGGCCGCGACACATTGGTGATCTGTCTGCATGCGCTGGTGGAAGGTGCACGGCATGCCGTGCCGGTGGGCATCGCCTGCGCCCTGGTGGGGGTGATCATCGGTGTGGTGTCGCTGACCGGGGTGGCTTCGACCTTCGCCGGCTATATCCTAGCTATTGGTCAGGACAACCTGTTCCTCTCGCTGGTGCTGACCATGCTCACCTGTCTGGTGCTGGGTATGGGCATCCCGACCATCCCCAACTACATCATCACCAGCTCGATTGCCGCGCCCGCGCTGCTGGAGCTGGGCGTGCCGCTGATCGTGTCACATATGTTCGTGTTCTATTTCGGCATCATGGCCGACCTCACGCCGCCGGTGGCGCTGGCCTGTTTCGCAGCCGCACCGATTGCCAAGGAGAGCGGCCTGAAGATCAGCCTGTGGGCCGTGCGTATCGCCGTAGCCGGGTTCGTGGTGCCCTTTATGGCGGTGTACGAGCCGGCGCTGATGCTGCAAGGCGATAGCCTGCTGGCCACGCTCTATGTGGTGGCCAAGGCGCTTTTGGCCATCGGTATCTGGGGCGCGGTGTTTACCGGTTACCTGCAGGCCAAGCTGAGCTGGTGGGAGCGCGCGCTGGGCTTCGGCGCCGGTGTCAGCCTGATCCTGGCCACGCCCATGAGTGACGAGATCGGCTTCGCCCTGGCGGCGCTGTTTATCGCCCAGCACTTCTGGCGCGCCCATCGCGCTCAGCTGGCAACCGCGTGATCGGCCTGTGCCTGGGTTTGGCTGGCGCGGTGTGGGCAGAGGTGCCCACGCCGGCCTTTACCCTGGCCTGGACACACACGATCGAGAAGATTCGTTGGGAAGAGGATTACCACGTGACGCCTGAGGGATTGCTCCTCGGCGAGGCGCGGGTCAAGGGTTCCGGTGCCGGTATGGAGATTCCAGACGGCGCCGAACTGCGCGAGGGCAGCTGGCATTACCAGCGTCAGCTACCACCCTTGCAACCACTGCGTTTGGGGCGAACCCCCGAGGCAGGGGATTATCAACTGTGTTTCAACCAGCGTTGCCACTCGATGAGTGAATGGCTCGGCCCGCCACAAGCGACCCAGCCGGCGTTGGAACTCTGGAGCTGTGAGCAAAGCTCCCCAGCCGCCTCGGCGGCAGGCCAGGACGACGGCTAAGGCTGCGTCTGCTCCCGGGCCACAAGCCCTGGTTGTTGTAGAGGAGAACCCCCATTTGGCGCAGCCGGTGGGGGTTTTGTTCGTTTGCAGTAAGGGTTAGCTTCAGCAGATTGACTGACAAGCAGGATGTTATGAGTACCATCACCTATTACCTGGATATGCAGCACCCCGAGCAGATACGCGCCAAGCCGCTGCCGGCCGACCTGAGCGTGGTGGAATGCCAGCTCAAGCAGTTTCAGCTCAACCGCTTTCTCTACCAGTTGGTCGGCGAGCCCTGGCAGTGGACCGACAAGCTCAGCTGGACGGACGCGCAGTGGCGCGAGCTGATCGAACAGCCCAATCACCGCACCTGGGTGGCCTATCACCAGGGCGCCATCGCCGGGTATTACGAGCTGCTGCGCGATGCCGACGGCGCGGTGGAGATTCTCTATTTCGGCCTGGCCGAGGCCTTCTTCGGCCAGGGCTTCGGCGGCCCGCTGCTGGCCCACGCGCTGCAATCCGCCTGGGCCTGGCCCGGCACCACGCGGGTCTGGGTGCATACCTGCAGCCTGGATCACCCCAGCGCCCTGGCCAACTACCAAGCGCGCGGCCTGCGTATCTATCGCGAAGAGGTCGAGGCGGACGCGGGGTAATCCAGCGGCGGCGCAGGGGGGTATACGGCGGTCTACGCTTGCAGGGTCGCCCACTTATTTCAGGAGCCGCTTATGCGCCGCGTTCTTAGCAAACCGCTGTTACTCAGCTTCTGCCTGCTGCCCGCCCTGGCCAGCGCGGTGGATATCCAGCCCGGCCTCTGGGAGATCAGCACGCAGCATCTGCAGGCCGATGGCCAGGAGGCGCCGGGCATGCAGCAGATGATCGAACAGATGAAAAGCCTGCCCCCCGAGCAGCGCCAGATGATGGAGCAGATGCTGGCACAGCAGGGCGTGCAACTGGGCGACAAGGGCGTGCGCATCTGCATGAGCGCGGAGCAGATCAAGGCCCAGCAACTACCCCTGCAAGACCAGGACTCCGGCTGCAGCCAGGAGATTACCGAGCGTAGCGCCAGCCTGTGGAAGTTCCGCTTCAGTTGCCCCAACGGTCAGGGCGAAGGCGAAACCCGCTTTACCAGCGACAAGGCCTTTACCACCCAGGTCAAGGGTATCTACGACGGCAAGGCCAGCAGCATGCAAAGCCAGGCCACCTGGCTATCGGCCGATTGCGCCGGTTTGCCGAGCCGTTGAGTCGCTACTGCTCGTTGATCCCATGGCGCTGTTTGAGCGCCCGCACCAGCTCGGCCTGGCTGCTGAGGAAGGCATTGAACTGCTCGATCACCTCGGGGTGCTTGATGCTCGACAGGAAGTAGTGGTCATCCTGGTAGGCCAGGCCGGGGTCGAACACCAGGGCGTCGCCGTTCTTGCCATTGCGCAGCAGGTGGTGCCTGACTACTTGCGGGTTGAGGTAGACGCCGTCGACCCGGTCGCTCAGGGCCATGGCCAGCAGCGAGTCGATCTGGTTGGCCTGGATCAGAATTATCCGTCCCGTCTGGATATCGGCCAGATAGGGCCAGGGGGTAAAGCCGCGCTGGGTGCCGAGGCGGCGCAGGCGCGTCGGGCCCTGGCCGACAAACTCTGGTTTGACCAGCACGCCGTCGATGGCCGGCGTCGCCGCCTGGCTGAAGTGCACCGGGTGGCCTTTTTTCAGGTCGGCGTTCCAGCGCGGGTTGTCCGGGTATTTGAAATCCACCCGGCCGTCGAGAAAGTCGTTGAGCAGCCGCCGTACCGGCAGGGGCCGGTAGCTGAACTGGTAACCCTGGTAAGCGGCAAAGGCGTCCAGCAGGTCGCGGCCATAGCCCAGGTACTCGCCATCCTGCACGTTGGAGTAGGGCATATAGGGCTGCAATTCGACCCCGACACTAAAGCTTTGCGCCTGCAGCGGTGAGCCGAGGGCCAGGCCGATCAGCAAGGACAGAAGAACTCTCATCAAGCGGGTTCTCGCACTACGGCCTCGAAGGCCATAGCCACACCTTAGCCAATAGCGCGCCGAAGCGCCCTGTCGAGTCGGTCAATACCGCCTGCGCGCGACTATTGTGCGCTGGGCGGTGTACCGGCACGGCCTCTCGGGCTAAGGTCAGACTCTTGGTGCAGCGGAGGGAGTGGCTAATGCAAGGCTTGAGCCTGTGGCTGAGTGTGGCGGCGTTGCTGCTGTTGGCGGGCGGCGTGGTGTTTTACTACAACCGCCTGGTGTTTAACCGGGCGCGGGTGGCCGAGGCCTGGAGCGGTATCGATGTGCAGCTCAAGCGCCGTTCCAGCCTGATTCCGGCGCTGGTGCAGTGCGTGCGCCAGTATATGCAGCACGAGCAGGGCACCTTGCAGGCGCTGGTCGAGGAGCGCGCGCGGGCCGTGCAACTGGCCGATTCGGCCCTGGATCAGCGCGCGCCGGTGGAGGCGCACCTGAGCAGCCAGTTGCGCCAGCTGTTCGCCCTGGTCGAGAACTATCCGGCGCTCAAGGCCGATGGCCAGTTTCTCGATTTGCAGCGCAGCATCAGCGAGGTCGAGGAGCATATCCAGATGGCCCGGCGTTACTACAATGGCGCGGTGCGCGAACTCAATGTGCTGGTCGAATCGGTGCCGAGCAACTGGGTGGCGCGGCCGTTCGGCTTCGTCCAGGCCGAGTATTTCAGCCTCGACGACAGCCGCGAAGCACAACCGCCGCAGATGGGGTTCTAGGATGAAAGCGCTGTTGCATGGTCTGTTGCTCTGCCTCTGTCTGCTGCCTTCGCTGCTGCTGGCCGAGGAAGCCATAGAGGAGTTTGCCGTCGAGCTGCAGGTGCAGGCCGATGGCAGCCTGCTGGTTACCGAGCGCATCAGTGTGCGCGCCGAAGGCCAGCAGATCCGCCGCGGCATCTACCGCGATCTGCCGACCCGCTACCGCTCGCCGCTGGGCCTGGAACAGCAGGCGCCCATCGAGCTGCTGGGCGTGACCCGCGATGGCCAGCCCGAGCAGGTCAAGGTCGAGCGCCAGGGCGCCTGGTTGCGCTTCTATCTGGGCTCGCCCGAGCAGCTGCTGACGCCCGGGCGTTATCAGTACGAGCTGCGCTACCGCACCGAACGGCAATTGCTGCACCGCGACGGCGAGGACGAGCTGTACTGGAACGTCACCGGCAATGGCTGGAGTTTTCCGATCCAGCAGGTTTCGGTCGAGGTCAGGCTGCCGCAGGGCGCACGCATCGGCAAGCTGGCGGCCTATACCGGGGCCGAGGGCGAGCAGGGCCAGGCCTACCGGCTGGTCGAGCAGCGCGAAGCCGGCCTGCACCTGGTCAGTACCGAGGTGTTACCGGCCTATCACGGCCTGACCCTGGCGGTGGACTGGCAGGCGGGTCTGGTGGCGCGCCCGGGGGCGCTGCAAGCGCTGCTCCATCTGCTGCTGGACAACCCCGGGCTGAGCTTGGGCAGCCTGCTGCTGCTCGGCCTGTTCGGCTATTACCTGCGCGCCTGGCGCCGGGTCGGCCGCGACCCCGACAAGGGCCTGGTCATACCGCTGTTCAGCGCGCCAGCGGGGCTGAGCCCGACGGCGGTCGGCTACCTCTGGCATCGCGGTTTCAAGGGGCCTTTTTCGTCGGCGCGGGCCTTCGGCGTATGGCTGACCGAGCTGGCCATCCGCAAGCAGCTGCAGCTGGAAGACAGCCCGCGTAGCGGCAGCTTTGTGCTCAATCGCGGCACGGCGGCCGGCGCCGGCCTGAATGCCGACGAGGAGGATCTGCTGCTGCGCCTGTTCCCGGCCGACAAGGCCGAGCAGCCGTTGCCGGTTGGCGGCAGCTACCAGCCGCGCCTGGCCGATGCCCTGGGCGGTTTGTGCAGCCAGCTGCAGGCCCAGGGCAAACCGTGGTTCAGCCATAATCGCGGCATCTGGAGCTGGGGGTTGGCCTGGGCCATAGGCGCCAGCCTGCTGATGGTGTTTGCCGGGGCCCAGGGCGAGGAGGAGTGGGGCCTGGGTATCGCCGGCCTGGTGTTCGGCCTGGGCTTTGGCGTGCCTTCCGGGGTGTTGCTGAGCATGGCCTGGCAACAGCCGAGTTGGGCGAAGAAACTGGGTATGGGCTCGGCCGGTTTGATGTTTGTCTGGCCGGTGCCGGTGGGCCTGTGGATGCTTAGCGAGGTGGCATCACTGCCGGTGATCGGCCTGCTCGGACTCTACCTGTTGCTGGTGCTGCTGTTCTATCACCTGTTGCCGGCTCCCAGCCTGGAAGGGCGGCGCCTGCTGGATGCCCTGGAAGGCTACCGCGACTACCTGCAGCTGGCCGAAAGCGACAGCCTGGCCCTGGCCGGCGCGGCGCCGGCGATGAGCATCGAACTGTACGAACGGCACCTGCCCTATGCCATGGCCCTGGATGTCGAGGAGCAGTGGAGCGCGCGCTTTAGCGCCGCCCTGGCCAGCGGCCTGATCGACCCGGCGCAGCGCGACTACCAGCCCGACTGGTACCACAGCCGCACGCGCTTCGATTCGCCGCAGAGCCTGAGTAGCGCCCTGGCCAGTGGCCTGAGCAGCGCCACGGCCAGCGCCTCCTCACCCCCATCCAGTTCCTCGTCCAGCGGCGGCTCGTCCGGCGGTGGTTCCTCGGGTGGTGGGCGCGGTGGCGGTGGTGGCGGTGGTTGGTAGGTTCTGTTGAGTGGATTGATGCTGTGAATTGATTTTTACGTCATTGCTGCAAAAGCTGTGCGATTAGGCGGGAAATTATTAGGAGTGCTGGCTCAGATCACAAAGATCTTGATGTCTGATTGCAAAAATAGGCACTAGAAATGTAAGGTTTAGCTTGGCCTGAATAAGCACGTTTAATTGCTAGATTTAAATGTGCCCTATTGTTTTTAGCCAAGAGGTATATTTTTAAATCTAACACACTGTAGTTTAAATTCAGTTGTTTGTGTTGAGTGATAATGTTGGTTTTCTATTTTGCTTGTGTTGAAGAATGTTTTTTATTGTTGGCTAATTATAGGTAAGTAGTGTGCCTTATCCTTCTGTTGCAACTCTTGCCTCGATAGTACCTCTTAGTGGTACAAGAAATATCGACAGCCTAATAGGCGGAATTAAGTGGGGTGGTGCCCTCGGGCAATC
>DASUOY010000142.1:0-8758 GCA_036276395.1 Pseudomonas sp. | reverse complement strand
GCCTTTACCGACGAAGCTGCCGCCGATAATCGGGTAGTTGATGCGGTGGCCATCGGCTCCCTTGCCCATGTCCTCCGCCGTGCCGAGCTTGACGTTGATCTGCATGACCAGCTCGCTGTCGATACGCTTGGGCTTGGTTTCCTTAAGCTCTGTGGCGGCAGCCCCAGTACTGATGCCCAACAATGCCACCACGCCGATGGCGCTGATCAGGCTGCCGGCAGTCTTGAGCAGGCTGCGCCGGGCGAGAGGGTTTTTACAGTGAAGATTCATCGGCTCTACTCCAGTGAAATCGCAGAACAATAGCTCTAGCCATTTTGGTTATAGACGTTATCAATAGATTGACGGTCGCCCCTAGGAACAACGCCCATCAAGCGCTCGTAAATCTTGTTACAGCAGCATAATTGCTCAACAAACCCCAGGTTCTCTATCCACCTTGCGCAGCAAATCGCGCACTGATATTGTGCATTTAGTTAATACAATTAACTTGTTGTGCAAGCGCGTGAAAGCGGAGGGTTAGCCCGTGTCGATCAGGATTCTGCATACCGCCGATGTGGAGCAGCAGAGAACGGCTATCGCCGGCTGGGAGCAGCACTATGCACAGATGTCCGCCGGGCGTTTTCAGGGCCGCATCGTGCATGCCGAGTTGGGCGGCGTGGCGGCGTACGAGGAACGCATGAATACCCGCGTCGAGCAGTATTTCCAGGCGCCCGCCAATGCCCTGGTGTTCAGCTTCGATATGAGTGGCGACACGCTCTACCTGCTCGACAGGCAAAGCCGCAATACCTGGATCACCCCGGAAAACTACCGCGAGGTGGCCGTGGTTATCGACCTCGACCGGTTCGGCGAGCACTGCGCCGCCGAGACGCTGCAAGGCCTGACCATGACCCCGCTGAAGTCGCCGCAGGCCCGGCTGTTCGGCTCCTGGTTGAGCAACCTGCTGGGCAAACTCGCCACCTCGGCAGACTATCTGCAACCCTCGAACCTGGCCGCGCAACTGGTCGAGGACTGCCTCTTCGTCCTCGAATGCTCGACGCCCAGCGAGAATCGGCGCCAGCAGCAACGGCTCACACTGAGCCGGCAGATCGTCAACCGCGTGTGCGAACTGGCCAATGCCTACCCCGAAGACAACTTCAATACCCTGCAGCTGGCCCAGGCCGCTGGGGTATCGATCCGCCAGCTGCAACAGTCCTTTATCCAGTACGGCGGGATGACGCCAAGTACCTGGCTACGCATGCGCCGCCTGAACGCCGCCCATCGCGATCTGCAGCAGGCATCGCCCGCCCACACCACGGTGGCGGAAATCGCCATGCGCCGCTCCTTCTGGCACCTGGGGCGGTTTGCCGAGGCCTACCGCGAGCTGTTCAACGAACAACCCAAGTGCACCCTGCAACGTCGCCTCTGAACTACACCAGTTCCCAGGGCTCTCGATCAGCGCCTGCATGCCCTGCCCGCCCGCTACAAACCGACAGCATAACTAGCGCTGGCGGTCGCCCTATTCGAGGGATTCCACGCCCAGCTCATCCCACACTTCCTCGGCCAGGTGGAAGGTGGCATTGGCCGCTGGAATGCCGCAGTAGATTGCGCTCTGCATCAGCACTTCCTTGATCTCATCGCGAGTCACGCCGTTGTTCTTCGCCGCCTTAAGGTGCAGGCGCAGTTCGCCTTCACGATTCATCCCAATCAGCATGGCAATGGTGATCAGGCTGCGGGTGTGCCGCGGCAGGCCGGGACGGGTCCAGATATCGCCCCAGGCATGCCGGGTGATCATCTCCTGGAACTCTTCGTTGAACGGCGTCAGGTGTTGCAGGCTGCGCTCGACATGGGCGTCACCGAGTACCGCGCGGCGCACCTGCATGCCGGCTTCGTAGCGTTGTTTCTCGTCCATCTTCGGCTCCGGGTAATCTATGGGTGGTGCGCATGGCGCACCCTACGGGAACGCGTGGCCTGGGTAGGGTGCGCCGCGCGCACCGAGGTAATCACTGCTGCAGGAACGTCAGCACCGCCCGAGTAAAGGCCGCACCGGCCTCGACGTTGGACAGGTGCGCGGCATGGAACTCGACCAGCTCGGCACCACGGATGCGTTCCTGGATAAAGCGGCCATGTTCCGGGGTAGTCACCGCATCGGCCGTGCCGCAGACGATCAGGGTTGGCGCCTTGATGCTGGCAAGCTGCTCGCGGAAATCGGCATCGCGCACCGCCGCGCAGTTGGCCGCGTAGCCCCGAGGTGAGGTGGCGGCCAGCATGCCGACCACAGGTTCCACCAACGCCTGCTCGGCCGCGGCAAACTCAGGGGTAAACCAGCGCGCAATAGAAACATCGCGCAGCGCCAGCATGGCCGCCTGGCCGTCGCGCAGCACGGTGTCGATGCGCGGATTCCACACCTCTGGGCTGCCGATCTTTGCTGCCGTATTGCACAGCACCAGGCGCTCAATACGCGCCGGCGCGTTGATCGCCAGCCACTGGCCGATCAACCCGCCCATGGACAGGCCGCAGAAATGCACCTTGGCGATATCCAGCGCGTCCAGCAGGGCCAGCACGTCGCGGCCATTCTGCTCGATGCTGTAGAGGCCGTCGGTGACCAGTGACTGGCCATGGCCGCGGCTGTCGTAGCGCAGCACGCGAAAGTGCTCGGCGAAGGTCGCCGCTTGCGCATCCCACATATGCAGATCGGTGCCCAGGGAGTTGGACAGCACCAGAACCGGCGCATCAGCGGGGCCTGCAAGGCTGTAAAAAAGTTCGCCATCGGCGAGTTGTACGGCAGGCATGCAAGGCACTCCTAGTGCGAAAAACGCCGGTGTTCGGCCACCGCCCGCTCGACCCAGCGACGGGCCTGGCCCAGGTACAGGGCCGGATCGAGCAGACGATCCAGCTCGCTGACGGACAACTGCGCGCTGACCTCTGCATTAGCACCGAGCACCTGGCGCAGATGCACACCTTCGCGCACGGCCTGCTTGCAGCACTGCTCGAGCAGATGATGGGCGGCATCGCGGCCGATGCGCTGGGCCAGGGCGATGTTTACCGCCTCGGCCAGCACCAGGCCCTGGGTCAGGTCGAGGTTGGCGCGCATACGTGCGGCATCCACCTCCAGCCCTGGCACCAGCAATAACGCCTGCTGCAGCGCGCCGGAAACCAGGCAGCACAACTCCGGCAGGGTGTCCCATTCGGCGTGCCACAACCCCAGGCTGCGTTCGTGCTCCTGGGGCATGGCACTGAACATGGTCGCCACCAGACCGGGCGCACGGGTGGCGGCGCCGATCAGCACGGCGGCACTCACCGGGTTGCGCTTGTGCGGCATGGTCGAGGAACCGCCCTTGCCCGGCGCGGCCGGCTCAAAAACTTCAGCAGCCTCGGTCTGCATCAGCAGGCTGAGGTCGCGGCCGAACTTGCCCAGGCTGCCGGCGATCAGGCCAAGCAAGCTGGCAAATTCAACTAAACGGTCGCGCTGGGTATGCCAGGGCTGCTCGGGCAGTTGCAGGTCGAGCTCAATGGCCAGGGCTTCGCTCACCGGCCAGGCCTGCTCACCCAGTGCAGCCAGGCTGCCGGAAGCGCCACCGAACTGCAGCACCAGCAGGCGCGGTTTGAGTTCCGCCAGGCGCTGGCGATGGCGGGTAATGGCGCCAAGCACGCCGGCCAGCTTCATGCCCAGGGTCACCGGAGTGGCGTGTTGCAGCCAGGTGCGCCCCACCAGCGGGGTATCGGCATGACGCTCGGCCTGCACGGCCAGGGCCGCGGCCAGTTGCGCCAGATCCTGCTCCAGCAGGGCGATGGCCGCCCTCAGTTGCAGAATCAAGCCACTGTCCATGGCGTCCTGGCTGGTGGCACCGAGGTGCACATAACGCTCGGCCTCGGCGCTCTGCGCCGCGACCTGCTGGCCCAGCGCCTTGACCAGCGGGATGGCCGAGTTGCCGGCCGTGACTATGGCCTGGGCCAGCGCGGCAAAATCGTAACGCCCGGCCTGGCAGGCGTTGGCGATGGGCTGCACCGCCGCTTGCGGAATCAGCCCGCTGCTGGCCTCGGCGCGCGCCAGGGCTGCCTCAAAATCCAGCATGCCCTGCACCCGGCCGTGATCGGAAAAGATCGCGCGCATGGCAGGCGCAGTGAAATAGGCGTCGAAGAGTTGGTTGCTCAAGAGCGGTTTATCCTCACAGGGCCTGCGCTATTAGAAATCAAAGAACACCGTCTCGCCGTCACCCTGGATGCGCATGTCGAAGCGATAAGCCGGCTTGCCATCCACCTCGCAGGGATAGGCCAGCAGGGTCTCGCGGCGCTGCGGCTGCTCGATCAGGTTAAGCACAGGGTCCTGGGCATTGGCCGCGGTTTCGTCAGCGAAATATAAGCGAGTCTGCAGGTGGATATTGATGCCACGGGCAAACAGCGAGACGTTGATATGCGGCGCCATTGGCACGCCGGCGGCGTTATTGACCACGCCCGGCTTGATGGTGTGCAGCGTCCAGCCACCAGCATCGAAGGTGGTGGCGGTACGGCCGAAACCGTTGAACGGCTTTTCCAGATCGAAGGCGCTGTCGTAGCGCCCCTCGTGGTCGGCCTGCCAGAACTCCAGAAAGGAGTCGCGCACCAGGTGGCCGTTGCCGTCGTAGACATTGCCGATCAGGGTGATGTGCTCGCCCGGCGCCCCCGGTTTGGCCATCTGGTTGCAGATTTCCTGGGGCCGGCTCGGGTTACCGGCAGCCTCCAGGGCCAGGCCGATATGCACGTAGGGGCCGGCGGTTTGCGAAGGAGTTTCCGGCAGCAGTTGGATAGGCATATACGGTTCCTCCTCAGCGGTTTTCAAAGTGAGTTTGGCGCTGCCCGCGCAGCACGATATCGAAGCGATAGGCCAGGCAATCCATGGGATTGGCCGCGCTCATATCGAGCCTGGCGATCAGGCTCTGTACCGCGTCCGGGTTGGCGATCGACCGGACTATCGGGCACATGGGAATCAGCGGGTCGCCTTCGAAATACAGTTGAGTGATCAGGCGGGTAGAAATCGACGGACCACTGATGGAGAAGTGGATATGCGCCGGGCGCCAATCATTCGGGCCGTTGCGCCAGGGGTACGGCCCGGGCTTGATGGTGCGAAAGCTGTAGCGCCCTTCGCTGTCGGTCAGGGCGCGGCCGACGCCACCGAAGTTGGGGTCGAGCGGCGCCAGGTAGCGGTCGTTCTTGTGCCGGTAGCGGCCACCGGCGTTGGCCTGCCACATTTCCACCAGGGTATGCGGGATCGGCTTGCCGTACTGATCCATAACCCGCCCGGCGACGATAATCCGCTCGCCCACCGGCAGGCCGCCGTTATTGAAGTTGAGCAGCAGGTCGTTGTCGTACTGGCCCATTTGCAAATGGGAAAAATCCGGCCCGCTGGTTTCCGAGATCGACTGCGGGATGCTCACCAGCGCCTGGCGCGGCGAGCGGGCAATGGAGGTCTTGTAGTCCGGGGTAAAGGCTTTGGGGTGCCAGTTGCGGTCGCGAATGGCGAAGCGGCTGTGCTGCGCATCGGACATATCGATCTCCTCTTATTGAAATGGGTACAGGCTTGGCACCCAGTCTCAACCAGCGTCATGCGACTGGAAATTGAAAAGATCGCCCTCATCCATAACCAATAGGTTATGGATTAAGCAGGCTGTTGAAAACGTTGGCGAGGCAGCCAGCGCAAGGCGCAACGTTAGTAACAGCCTCCGGCTGGTCAAAACGGCGAAAAAGCGCAGTTTACGAGCTGTAAATGAGCATTTTGAGCCTGTTTTTAACGCCGCGATGGCAACGCAGGTAGTTTTTCAACAGCCTGCTAGTTCCTCACGATAATCCTCCGCCGCCTCACGCAAGGCCTCGCAGCACCACTGCGCCGCCAGCGACAGCGCCGCCGTGGGATTGCTGCAGATGCCTACCGAGCCGCCGGGTTCGCGCAGGCCGATATCCAGTTCCAGCAGCTCGCCGCGCGCCAGGTCCTGGCGCACGGCATCCTGCGGGGCGATCCATACGGCATCACTGGACTGCACATAACGCCGGCTCAGGGCTACCGAGAGGGTTTCCAGGCGCTGTTGCGGCATCACGATGCCGCACTGCACATAAAGGCTGTCGGCATAGCGGCGGATGGTGGTGCCGGCCAGCGGCAGCACCACCGGGTAGTCGCCCAGCTGGCTGCGGTCATGCAGATCGGCCTGCAGCAAGGCATGGCCGGGACGCACCACCAGGATCATCGATTCGCTGTACAGGTGCTCGAAACTCAGCCCCTCGATCTGCGGGCTGTCGGTCATGCGCCCGACCACCAGGTCCAGGGCGCCGACCCGTAGTTGGTCGAGCAGGTGGGCGCTGGGCCCGGTAACCACACTGATCACCAGGGCCGCGTGCTGTTCGTGCAGGCGCCGCACCACCTCGGGCAGCAGCGAGCTTTCCACCGTCGACAGCACGCCGAGGCGCACCACCCCGGCCTCATGCTCGCCGCTGCGCAGGCTGCGCACCCCTTCGCGCAGGGCCTGCACGCTGGGTCCTGCGTAGCGCAAGAAGGCCAACCCGGCCGCGGTCGGCACGACGCCCTGCTTGCTGCGCTCGAACAGGCTGGCGGCGAGGACCTCCTCCAGTTCCTTGAGGGTCTTCGACACCGCCGGCTGGCTGATCGCCAACACCTCGGCGGCGCGCGCCAGGCTGCCCTGGCGCGCCACTTCGAGAAAGCACAGCAGATGGCGGAATTTGATGCGGTTGTCGATATTCATACGGTTCTCTGATTCAACGCTGCAGGGCTTCAACGCTGCAGGCGGAAGGCTTTGGGCGACAGCCCGCAACCGCGCTTGAAGAAACGGGAAAAATACGCGGGCTCGGAAAAGCCCAGGCTGTCCGACACCTGATTGATGGTCATGGCGGTGTACACCAGGCAGCGCTTGGCTTCCAGCAGCAAGCGCTGGTTGATCAGCTGCAAGGCCGACTGCCCGGCCAGGCGCCGACACAGGGCATTGAGGTGCGCGGCACTGATGCCCAGCTCGGAGGCGTACTGCTCTATGGGCCGGTGCTCGCGAAAGTGCGCCTCCAACAGCCGGGTAAAACGTTGCAGATGTTCGCGGCCACGGTCCTGGCCCTGGGTCTCGGCATGCGCCAGGGCCTGGGAACGGCGCCCGACCCACACCAGCAAGGCGCTGATCAGCGACTGCAGCATCAGCTCGCGCCCCGGCTGCTGGGTGCTGTACTCCTCGGCTATGGAGTCGAACAGGGTGTCCAGATAGCGCTGCTGCTCAGCTACCGGGTAGCAGGCGGCGCGCGCCAGTGGCGGGCTGTCGAGCACCGCGCCGAGTTGCTCCACCAGCGGCTGGGCCAGGCTCAGCACATGGCCCTGCACGTCCTGGGAAAAGCGAAAGCCATGCACGCTAAGCGCCGGCACCACCTGCAGCGCGGGCTGCTGCACGCGGCTGACCACGCCCTCCACTTCCAGCTCGGCGCTGCCGCCCTGTACGTACAGCAGCTGCACCAGGTCGCCATGCCGATGGGGTTTGATCTCCCAGTCGTGCAGGCGGCTGCGCTCGGGAATCGATTCGCAATGAATCAGGTCCGGCGTCGGCCAGACAGCCGTCTCACCGTACAGCTTGAACACCGGCACCGCCGTGGCAGGAGTTTTATGCATCGCGCAGCAACACTCGAAAAGTCCAGAAAGATAATCGGATAGTGCCTTCAAACCCGATACTGATCCACCAAAAATACAGGAGAACAAAACCAGATGGGCGCCACAGCGCCTGTCGCAAACACCTCCAAGGACAATAACAATGAAGACCCAAGTCGCCATTATCGGTGCCGGCCCCTCGGGCCTGTTGCTCGGCCAGCTGCTGCTCAAGGCCGGTATCGACAACATCATCATCGAACGCCAGAGCCCCGACTATGTGCTCGGCCGCATCCGCGCCGGCGTGCTGGAACAGGGCATGGTCGACCTGCTGCGCGAAGCCGGCGTAAGCGAACGCATGGACCGCGAAGGCCTGGTGCATGACGGCTTCGAGCTGGCCTTCGACGGCCGCCGCGAACGCATCGACCTGCACGCGCTCACCGGCGGCAAGACGGTGATGATCTACGGCCAGACCGAAGTCACCCGCGACCTGATGGCCGAACGCCTGGCCTGCGGCGGCATCACGCTGTACAACGTCACCGACGCCCAGCTGCACGAACTCAAGGGCGAGCAGCCCCACGTCACCTTCACCCATAACGGCGAAACCGTGCGCCTGGATTGCGACCATATCGCCGGCTGCGACGGCTTCCACGGCGTGTCGCGCCAGTCTATTCCGGCAGGCGTACTCAAGGAGTTCGAGCGGGTCTACCCCTTCGGTTGGCTGGGCGTACTGGCCGACACCCCGCCGGTCAGCGAGGAACTGATCTACGCCAACCACGAACGCGGCTTCGCCCTGTGCAGCATGCGCTCGCCGACCCGCACCCGTTATTACGTGCAGGTGGGCAGTGAGGAGAAGGTCGAAGACTGGTCCGATGAGCGTTTCTGGATTGAGCTGAAAAGCCGCCTGCCTATGGAAACCGCCGCGCGCCTGATCACCGGCCCATCGATTGAGAAAAGCATCGCGCCGCTACGCAGCTACGTGGTCGAGCCCATGCAGTACGGCCATCTGTTTCTGGTTGGCGACGCCGCGCATATAGTTCCGCCCACCGGCGCCAAGGGCCTGAACCTGGCGGCCAGCGACGTGAAATACCTGTCGTCGGCGTTCATCGAGCACTACCGTGAGCGCAGCGCGGCGGGGCTGGACCATTACTCGGCCCGCGCGTTGCAACGCGTGTGGAAAGC
>DASUOY010000141.1:0-2948 GCA_036276395.1 Pseudomonas sp. | reverse complement strand
GCCCAGCTCAAAGCCCTGATGGACAAGAAGCGCATCGTCGCGCCCTTCGCCGGCACCATCGGCATCCGCCAGGTCGACGTCGGCGATTTCCTCTCCTCGGGCACCATCATCGCCACCCTGCAGGACCTGTCCAAACTGCATGTCGATTTCTTTCTGCCGGAACAGGCCGTGCCCAAGCTGACCCTGGGCGCGCGGGTGCAGTTGAGCGTCGTCGCCTACCCGGGCGAGCAATTCGACGGCGAGATCACCGCGATCAATCCCAAGGTCGAAGACGCCACCCGCAACGTGCAGGTGCGCGCCATGCTGGCCAACCCGGGCAACAAGCTGCTGCCGGGCATGTTCGCCAACCTGCAGGTGTTATTGCCGCAAAGCCCGCCGCAGGTGGTGGTGCCGGAAACCGCCATCACCTACACCCTCTACGGCAACTCGGTGTACGTCATCAGCGAGAAGAAAGATAAAGACGGCCAGGTGGTTAAGAACGATCAAGGCCAGGCCGAGCTGATGGTGGAGCGCCGCTTTGTCGCAACCGGCGAACGCCGCGCCGGCCAGGTGGTGCTGCTCAAGGGGCTCAAGGCCGGCGAACAGGTGGTCAGCTCCGGCCAGCTGAAACTGGATAACGGCGCCCATGTCGCCATCGCCACCGAACCGGCCGCCGCACCCGGCCAGCCTGACGCCCTGCAATAGCAGGCTGATGAGAAGCGTTGGCGAGGCAGCCAGCGCAAGGCAAAAACAGGCGAAAAAGCGGAGTTTACGAGCTGTAAATGAGCATTTTGAGCCTGTTTTTAACGCAGCGATGGCAACGCAGGTAGTTTTTCAACAGCCTGCTAACCGGCGCAGGCACACAGGAACTCTCTTATGGCTTTTACCGATCCCTTTATCCGTCGCCCGGTGCTGGCCACCGTGGTCAGCCTGCTGATCATCCTGCTCGGGATGCAGGCCTTCAGCAAACTGACCATCCGCCAGTACCCGCAGATGGAAAACGCCCTGATCACGGTGACCACAGCCTATCCCGGGGCCAATGCCGAGACCATCCAGGGCTATATCACCCAGCCGCTGCAGCAGAGCCTGGCCAGCGCCGAAGGCATTGACTACATGACCTCGGTAAGCCGGCAGAATGTGTCGATCGTCTCGATCTACGCGCGCATCGGCGCCGACAGCGATCGGCTGTTTACCGAGCTGCTGGCCAAGGCCAACGAGGTGAAGAACCAGCTGCCCCAGGACGCCCAGGACCCGGTGCTGAGCAAGGAGGCGGCCGACGCCTCGGCGCTGATGTATATCAGCTTCTACAGCGATGAACTGTCCAACCCGCAGATCACCGATTACCTGTCCCGCGTCATCCAGCCCAAGCTGGCCACCCTGCCCGGCATGGCCGAGGCGGAAATCCTCGGCAACCAGGTGTTCGCCATGCGCCTATGGCTCGATCCGGTGAAGATGGCCGCCTATGGCGTGACCGCCGCCGACGTTAACGATGCGGTGCGCGACTACAACTTCCTCGCCGCCGCCGGCGAGGTGAAGGGCGAGTATGTGGTCACCAGCATCAACGCCGAAACCGACCTGAAATCCCCCGAAGCCTTCGCCGCCATTCCGCTGAAGACGGTCGGCGACAGCCGGGTGCTGATCCGCGATGTGGCGCGGGTGGAGATGGGCGCGGAAAACTACGACTCGCTGAGCTCCTTCGACGGCATCCCCTCGGTCTATATCGGCATCAAGGGCACCCCCAGCGCCAACCCGCTGGAGGTGATCAAGGAAGTGCGCGGCCTGATGCCCGAACTGGAGGCGCAGCTGCCGCCGAACCTCAAGGTCTCCATCGCCTACGACGCCACCCTGTTTATCCAGGCCTCCATCGACGAGGTGGTGAAGACCCTGGCCGAGGCGGTGCTGATCGTTATCGTGGTGGTATTCCTGTTCCTTGGCGCCTTCCGCTCGGTGCTGATCCCGGTGATCACCATCCCGCTGTCGATGATCGGCGTGCTGTTCTTTATGCAGCTGATGGGCTACTCGATCAACCTGCTGACCCTGCTGGCCATGGTCCTGGCCATCGGCCTGGTGGTGGACGATGCGATAGTCGTGGTGGAGAACATCCACCGTCATATCGAGGAGGGCAAGACGCCGTTCGCCGCCGCCATCGAGGGCGCGCGGGAGATCGCCGTACCCGTGGTGTCGATGACCGTCACATTGGCCGCGGTGTATGCGCCTATCGGCTTTCTCGAAGGTCTTACCGGCGCGCTGTTCAAGGAGTTCGCCCTGACCCTGGCGGGCGCGGTGATCATCTCCGGCATCGTGGCGCTGACCCTGTCGCCGATGATGTGCGCCAAGCTGCTGCGTCACGAGGAGAACCCCTCGGGCCTGGCGCACAAGCTCGACTTGCTCTTCGAGCGCCTCAAGCAGCGCTACCAGCGCGCCCTGCACGGCACCCTGGATACCCGCCCGGTGGTGCTGGTGTTCGCCGTGATCGTCATGTGCCTGATCCCGGTGCTGCTCAAGTTCACCAAGAGCGAACTGGCCCCGGATGAAGACCAGGGCATCATCTTTATGATCGCCAACGCGCCGCAGCCGACCAACCTGGAGTACCTGAACAAGTACACCGATGAGTTCGTCACCATCTTCAAGGAGTTCCCCGAGTACTACTCCTCGTTCCAGATCAACGGCTTCAACGGTGTGCAGTCGGGTATCGGCGGCTTCCTGATGACGCCCTGGAACGAGCGCGAGCGCACCCAGATGGAAATCCTCCCCGAGGTCCAGGGCCGCCTGGCGCAGATCCCCGGGCTGCAGATCTTCGGCTTCAATCTGCCGTCCTTGCCGGGCACCGGCAGCGGTTTGCCGTTCCAGTTCGTGATCAACACGCCGAGCGATTACGAGTCGCTGCTGCAGGTGGCCGACCGGGTCAAGCAGCGCGCCCTGGAGTCGGGGCAGTTCGCCTTCCTCGACGTCGACCTGGCCTTCGACAA
>DASUOY010000140.1:0-2422 GCA_036276395.1 Pseudomonas sp. | reverse complement strand
GCTATCGAAATGCGCGCAGGGCCAGTATACGAATACAAGAATATATTTCTAGAATTATTTTCTATAGATTAACACCCTCTAATTAACCCACGCCCAGGCATCCATCGCGGGAAGCGCCACAAGCTCGGCTAAGCTGAGCATTTGCCAGACAGCGCGACGCCAGCGCACCATGGACTTATGGCAACGATCTGAGTTTGGGAGGGGCTATGGACGAGGATAAAAACCAACCGCTGACGCTTCGGGAAATGCTGCAGAGCGTCCTGTCAGCGGCGCTTGGGGTACAGAGCGGGAAGAACCGCAGCCGCGACTTCAGCCGCGGCAAGCCGAGTCACTTCATCATCCTGGGCGTGCTGTTTACCGCGGTTTTTGTGCTGTTGATCGTGGCCGTGGTCAAGCTGGTGCTGCACTTCGCCGGCCTCTGAATCACTCCAGCAGGACTCGACTGGAAAACTTGTAGTCCTTGATGTGCGGCTGGTACAGGGCGCTGAACTGACGAAAGTCGAGCCCATAGCCCTTGCTCCTGATGCGCCGCTGCAGGCGCGCCGCCTGCTCGGCATCGAGCTGGCTGAATAGCTGGTCGACCCTGTCCCTGCCACCGCGCTCGGCGAAATCCACCCCGCCATGGTAGTCATGCAGCATCACCATGGCCCAGCCACCCAGAGTGAAATGCCCGCCGACCAGCACGCAGATCTTGTTATCAATACGCGCCTGCAGCACTTCATCGGAGGTGTTCAGCGCCGACAGCTGCAGATCCCGCCCGACCTGCCTGCCCAGCTCCTGCGCTGCCTGCATTACGCCAAAGGCCATCTCGTCATTGGCCGCCCATACCAGGCGCACATCCGGATAACGCCGCAACAAGAGTAGCGCTTGCTCGTAGGCGCGCTGGCGCTTCCACTCGCCATAGGCCAGTTGCTCCAACTTGATCTCCGGGTGCTCGGCCAAGGCTCGGTGCAGGCCGGCTTCACGCAGGCTTGAGGACGGCGTATGACGCACCCCGGCAAAAGCCAGCAGACTGCCTGGCTGACCCTTCTGCTGAGCGATCAGGCCTTTACCCATCCAGTAGCCCGCCTCTTCATCATTGGGCACCAGGCTGCCGATCCAGTTGCGATAATGCTCCCGCGGGCCGCCAATAATGCTTTGCTGCTCGGGCGTCAGGGTGCTGTGCAGGGAAAAGGTCTTGATCTTGCTGTCAGCAAACAGCCGCAAGATTTCCGGCCCCACATACATCTCATTGACGAACACCAGGTAATCCGGCGGCTCCTTGCTGGCCAGCACGGCTCGGGCATTAGCCAGCACCCGCTCGGGCTCCCGCTCGCCATAGAGGATGCGCAGGCGCATGCCCAGATCATCGGCTGCCGCCTGCATAAAGTCGCTGTAACCGACCCAGAACGGCTCGTCAGAGAAGCCGGGATTGAGAAACACCACGGACGCGGCTTGCCCCGCCTTATCGGCGGACGCAGCAGCGGCCTGGGTCGTGAAGCCCAATGCCGCCAGGCAGGTCGTGAAAATAACAGCCAGAACAGAGTTGAACACGCGGAGCCTCCGAATACCCGGCGGAGTATATCGCCAAGCCCTCTTATCAGTGGCCTGCAGCCTTTATAACCATAGCCGGATTGGCCAAGACTAACCTGCTGGCAATGGCTACAATCGCCGTCAATACCGCAGCAACACTGCCACCGCGCCCGCTGGAGCCTCATGTCGAATCTGGAAATCATTGCCTCCGCCATCGGCGTTCTGGCCGTATGGCTGACCGTCAAACAGAACCGCTGGTGCTGGCCCATCGGCCTGGTGATGGTGCTGATGTATGCCTGGATCTTCTTCACCGGCAAGCTCTACTCCAACATGCTGCTGCAGTGTGTGTATGCCGCACTGCAGCTGTACGGCTGGTGGCAGTGGACCCGTGGCGGCGATCAGCACCAAGGCGTCCAGGTCAGCAGGATTGGCCCACGGGGCCTGGCCTTCAGCCTGGCCCTGGGTGCACTCGGGGCACTGCTACTGGGCTACCTGATGGCCAGCCATACCGATGCCACCGCCCCCTGGCAGGATGCTGCGCTCAGTGCCTTTAGCCTGGTGGCCCAGGTGTGGATGGCGCAGAAACGAGTCGAATGCTGGCCGCTGTGGATAGTCCTGGATCTGCTGTTCGTCGCGCTGTTCCTCGAATACGGGCTGTATCTCACCGCGGGCCTGTATGCGCTATTCACCCTGCTGGCCATCGACGGCTGGCTGACCTGGCGCCGCGATCGCGCGCTGGCCCAGGCATGAAAGTCCTGGTCTTGACCGGCCCCGAGTCCAGCGGCAAAAGCTGGCTGGCCGGGGCAATACAGTCGAATTTTGGCGGGCTGCTGGTGGGCGAGTATGTTCGCCACTTTATCGAGCGTGAGCAGCGTGACACCTGCTACGCCGACATCAGCACCATCGCCCA
>DASUOY010000139.1:0-10425 GCA_036276395.1 Pseudomonas sp. | reverse complement strand
CGATATTGCGCTGCTTGGCCCGGCCGACCGCCAGGGTGTTGGCTGGCACGTCGCTGGTCACCACCGAACCCGCGCCGGTGGTGGCGCGATCGCCCAGGGTCACGGGGGCGACCAGGGCGCTGTTGGAGCCAATAAACACATCCTCGCCCAGTACGGTCTTGAACTTGTTGGCGCCGTCGTAATTGCAGGTGATGGTGCCGGCGCCGATATTGGTGCGCGCGCCGATCTCGGCATCGCCCAGGTAAGAGAGGTGGCCGGCCTTGGCGCCCTCACCCAGCTTGGCGTTCTTCAGCTCGACGAAGTTACCCACATGGGCGCGGGCGCCCAGCACGGCACCGGGCCGCAGACGGGCAAAAGGACCGCAATCGGCGCCCTCACCCACTTCGGCGCCTTCAAGATGGCTGTTGGCTTTGACGATGGCGCCGCGGCGCAAGATGCTGTTCTTGATCACGCAGTTCGGGCCGATCTGCACACCATCCTCGATCACCACCTGGCCTTCGAGTATCACGTTGATATCGATCGACACATCACGGCCTACCGTGATTTCGCCGCGCAGGTCGAAACGCGCCGGGTCGATCAGGGTGACGCCCTGCACCATCAGCCGGCGTGCGGCGCGGTACTGATAGTGGCGCTCCAGTTGCGAAAGCTGAATACGATCATTGGCGCCCAGCACTTCCATCTCGTCAGCCGCCTGCTCGGTGGCCACCACCAGGCCGTCGGCAACCGCCATGGCGATCACGTCAGTCAGGTAGTACTCGCCCTGGGCGTTGCTATTGGACAGCCGGGACAGCCAGTCGCCCAGGCGCTTGCC
Organism: Pseudomonas sp.; assembly: GCA_036276395.1. Classification (GTDB taxonomy): domain Bacteria; phylum Pseudomonadota; class Gammaproteobacteria; order Pseudomonadales; family Pseudomonadaceae; genus Aquipseudomonas. The sequence continues at coordinate 9,614 of DASUOY010000139.1, read as the reverse complement.
CGGTACGGCGAGGATGCCGGTATTGCCTTCATTGATCAGGCGCTGCTCGGCACTGGCGTCCTTGTGCTCGACGATGGCCTTTACCACGCCCGCCCCATCGCGAACGATGCGGCCGTAACCGGTCGGGTCATTCAGATTCACCGTGAGCAATCCCAGCTGCTGCTCGCTGACTTGTTGCAGCAGGCGTTGCAGGGTTTCCACTTCGATCAGCGGCACATCGCCGTAGAGAATCAGCACGCGCTCGGCACTCAAGGCCGGCAGCGCCTGGGCCACGGCATGGCCAGTGCCGAGTTGCTCGCTCTGCAGCACGAAATTCAGGTCATCCGCCGCCAGGCGCTCACGCACCAGTTCCGCGCCATGGCCGATCACCACATGAATGCCTTGCGGCTTAAGCAGGCGGGCGGTGTCGATCACATGGCCGAGCATGGATTTTCCGGCAACCGGGTGCAGCACCTTGGGCAGGGCGGAACGCATGCGGGTGCCTTGGCCGGCGGCGAGGATAACGATATCGAGCGACATGGGGGCAGATTCCAAGCAGACGAAGGCGGGCTAGATCCTTAGCCCGACCAACTGAAAAAGGTAAAAACAGCAGGCAAAGAAAAAGGGTAGCCAAGGCTACCCTTTTACCTACGCACAATGAAGCGGGTGGCTTAGCCGCCGAACTTCTTGCGCAACTGCTGAACGGTACGCAGCTGGGCTGCGACCTCGGCCAGATGAGCAGCCGCGGAGCCGTAATCGAACTCGGCGCCTTGCTCATGCAGCGCTTTCTCAGCAGCCTGGAGGGCTAACTGAGCAGCAGCTTCATCGATATCGGCAGCACGCTGCACGGTATCAGCCAGCACTTTGACCATGCTCGGCTGGACTTCCAGGAAGCCACCGGAGATGTAGAACACCTCGGTTTCGCCACCCTGCTTGACCAGACGAATCGGGCCCGGCTTGAGGTCGGTGATCAGCGGCGCGTGGCCTGGAGCGATACCGATATCACCCAGGTTGCCGTGCGCAATCACCATCTCGACCAGACCGGAGAAGATCTCGCCTTCTGCGCTGACGATGTCGCAATGGACTGTCATAGCCATATCTAGCCTCACGTAAGCGCCCGTTGCCGGGCGCACGGGTGATTACAGTTTCTTCGCTTTCTCGACAGCTTCTTCGATGCTGCCAACCATGTAGAACGCCTGCTCTGGCAGGTGATCGTAGTCACCTTTCAGAATGCCGCTGAAGCCGGCAATGGTGTCCTTCAGGGAAACGTACTTGCCTGGCGAACCGGTGAAGACTTCGGCCACGAAGAACGGCTGGGACAGGAAGCGCTGGATCTTACGAGCACGGGATACCAGCTGCTTGTCTGCTTCGGACAGTTCGTCCATACCCAGAATCGCGATGATGTCCTTCAGCTCTTTGTAGCGCTGCAGTACGTACTGCACGCCGCGAGCGGTGTCGTAGTGCTCCTGGCCGATAACCATCGGGTCCAGCTGGCGCGACGTCGAGTCGAGTGGATCGACCGCTGGGTAGATACCCAGGGAGGCGATGTCACGGGACAGTACAACGGTGGCGTCCAAGTGGGCGAAGGTGGTCGCCGGGCTTGGGTCAGTCAGGTCGTCCGCAGGTACGTATACGGCCTGGATCGAGGTGATCGAACCGGTCTTGGTCGAAGTGATGCGCTCTTGCAGAACGCCCATTTCTTCGGCCAGGGTCGGCTGATAACCCACTGCCGACGGCATACGGCCGAGCAGTGCGGATACTTCAGTACCGGCCAGGGTGTAGCGGTAGATGTTGTCCACGAAGAACAGAACATCACGGCCTTCGTCACGGAACTTCTCGGCCATGGTCAGGCCGGTCAGTGCTACGCGCAGACGGTTGCCTGGTGGCTCGTTCATCTGACCGTAAACCAGGGCTACCTTGTCGAGAACGTTGGAGTCCTTCATCTCGTGGTAGAAGTCGTTACCCTCACGAGTACGCTCACCCACACCGGCGAACACGGAATAACCGCTGTGCTCGATGGCGATGTTACGGATCAGTTCCATCATGTTTACGGTTTTGCCTACACCGGCACCACCGAACAGACCGACTTTACCGCCCTTGGCGAACGGGCAAACCAGGTCGATAACCTTGATGCCGGTTTCCAGCAGCTCGTTGGAGCCAGCTTGTTCAGCGTAGGAAGGCGCGGCACGGTGAATGCCCCAACGCTCTTCTTCGCCAATCGGGCCAGCTTCGTCGATTGGGTTGCCCAGCACGTCCATGATACGGCCCAGGGTTTTCACCCCAACCGGTACCTGGATACCTGCGCCAGTGCTGCCGACGCTCAGGCCACGCTTGAGGCCTTCGGTCGAACCCATCGCAATGGTACGTACCACGCCGTCGCCCAGCTGCTGCTGAACTTCCAGGGTGGTTTCGGCGCCGACTACTTTCAGCGCTTCATAAACACTCGGCACTTGATCACGCGGGAATTCCACGTCGATAACGGCGCCGATGATTTGAACGATACGTCCGCTACTCATCTTTGGTTCCTCTGAATATTTGAACCGTGCTTAAACCGCGGCAGCGCCGCCGACGATTTCCGAAATTTCCTGGGTGATCGCTGCCTGACGTGCCTTGTTGTAAACCAACTGCAGGTCTTTGATGATATCGCCAGCGTTGTCGGTGGCGTTCTTCATCGCGATCATCCGGGCCGCTTGTTCAGCCGCGTTGTTCTCAACCACTGCCTGGTACACCTGCGACTCCACGTAACGCACCATCAAGCCGTCGAGCAGCTGTTTGGCGTCGGGTTCGTACAGGTAATCCCAGTGGTGCTTGAGTTCTTTATCCGGATCGGCCACCAGCGGAATCAACTGCTCCACTGTCGGCTTTTGCGTCATGGTATTGATGAACTTGTTCGAGACCACGGACAAACGATCGATGCGACCATCGAGGTAGGCATCGAGCATTACCTTGACGCTACCGATCAGATCATTGATCGACGGTTCTTCGCCCAGGTGGCTGATCGCAGCAACGATGTTGCCGCCAAAGTTGCGGAAAAACGCCGCGCCTTTGCCGCCAACCACGCAGAGATCGATCTCCACGCCTTGCTCGCGATTGCTCGCCATGTCCTTGACCAGAGCCTTGAACAGGTTGGTGTTCAGACCACCACACAGACCACGGTCCGAGCTCACCACCACATAACCGACACGCTTAACTTCGCGGTCGATCATGAACGGGTGACGGTATTCCGGGTTGGCGTTGGCCAGATGACCAATCACCTGGCGGATACGCTCCGCGTAGGGACGGCTAGCAGCCATGCGCATTTGTGCCCTGCGCATTTTGCTGACCGCCACCTTCTCCATGGCGCTGGTGATCTTCTGCGTGCTTTTGATGCTCGCAATCTTGCTGCGAATCTCTTTTGCGCCTGCCATTTGACACCTATCGGGTTAGCAAGCGGGGACCGGAAGGTCCCCGCTGCGGCTTACCAGGTTTGGGTGGCCTTGAACTTCTCGATACCGGCTTTCAGGCCAGCGTCGATTTCGTCATTAAAGTCACCCTTCTCGTTGATCTTCGCCAGCAGTGCGGCGTGATCCCGGTTGAAGTAAGCAATCAGGGCCTGTTCAAAAGCGCCAACTTTGGCAACTTCGACATCGACCAGGAAACCACGCTCGGCGGCATACAGCGACAGCGACATGTCGGCAATCGACATCGGCGCATATTGCTTCTGCTTCATCAGCTCGGTAACGCGCTGACCGTGCTCAAGCTGCTTACGGGTGGCTTCGTCCAGGTCAGAAGCGAACTGGGCGAATGCCGCCAGTTCACGGTACTGAGCCAGAGCGGTACGGATACCACCGGAGAGCTTCTTGATGATCTTGGTCTGTGCAGCACCACCCACGCGGGATACCGAAATACCGGCGTTGACCGCAGGACGGATACCCGAGTTGAACATGGCCGATTCCAGGAAGATCTGACCGTCGGTGATCGAGATCACGTTGGTCGGAACGAACGCGGAAACGTCGCCAGCCTGGGTTTCGATGATCGGCAGAGCGGTCAGGGAACCGGTCTTGCCAGTCACGGCGCCATTGGTGAACTTCTCAACGTACTCTTCGGAAACGCGGGAAGCGCGCTCCAGCAGACGGCTGTGGAGATAGAACACGTCGCCTGGGTAGGCTTCACGGCCTGGCGGACGGCGCAGCAGCAGGGAAATCTGGCGGTAAGCCACTGCCTGCTTGGACAGATCGTCATAAACGATCAGCGCGTCTTCACCGCGGTCGCGGAAGTATTCGCCCATGGTGCAACCGGCGTACGGTGCAATGAACTGCAGAGCAGCGGATTCGGAAGCGGAAGCCGCGACGACGATGGTGTTAGCCAGCGCGCCGTTTTCTTCCAGCTTGCGTACCACGTTGGCGATGGTCGATTGCTTCTGACCAATGGCTACGTAGACGCACTTAATGCCGCTGTGCTTCTGGTTGATGATGGCGTCGATGGCCAGAGCGGTTTTACCGATCTGACGGTCACCGATGATCAGCTCACGCTGACCACGGCCAACCGGGATCATGGCATCGACCGACTTGTAACCGGTTTGCACCGGCTGGTCGACCGACTTACGCCAGATCACGCCCGGCGCAACCTTTTCAACAGCGTCGGTAGCGACGTTGTTCAGCGGGCCTTTGCCGTCAATTGGGTTACCCAGTGCGTCGACAACGCGACCCAGCAGTTCCGGACCAACCGGAACTTCGAGGATGCGACCGGTGCACTTGGCGCTCATGCCTTCGGCCAGGGTGGTATAGGCACCCAGGACAACTGCACCAACGGAGTCTTGCTCCAGGTTCAGTGCCATACCGTAGACACCGCCCGGGAACTCGATCATTTCGCCGTACATCACATCGGCGAGACCGTGAATGCGCACGATACCGTCGGAGACGGACACGATGGTGCCTTCGTTACGGGCTTGAGAGGCGACGTCGAGTTTCTCGATGCGCCCCTTGATGATTTCACTTATTTCGGAAGGATTGAGTTGCTGCATAGCTCTGCTGCCCCTTCAAACTCAAGATTTCAATGCTTCGGCCAGCTTCGCGATTTTGCCGCGAACTGAGCCATCGATAACCAGGTCGCCGGCGCGGATCAGAACACCACCGATCAGGGTGGCATCCTCCGCGGCGTGCAGACGCACTTCTCGGCCGAGCCGTGCACTGAGAACCTTGGCGAGTTTGTCTTGCTGTTCATCGCTCAATGCGAAGGCACTGGTAACGTCCACGTCGATCGACTTTTCCTGCTCGGCCTTGTACAGGTCGAACAGCTCAACGATCTGTGGCAACAGGGCCAGGCGATCGTTTTCGGCGACGATGTGAATGAAATTGCGTACCTGGGCGTCGAACTTGTCACCACACACCTCGACAAAGGTGGTGGCCTTATCTGTACTCGTCAGACGCGGAGCCTTGAGCACGCCCTGCATGGTGTCGTCTTGCGACACCGCAGCGGCCAGGCCGAGCATGGCTGACCAAGAGGCCAGTTGCTGGTGGGCCTGGGCGTACTCGAAAGCAGCCTTAGCGTAAGGTCGGGCCAGCGTGGTCAGTTCTGCCATGATCGCGCCCTCGCTTAAATTTCGGCTGCCAGTTTGGAAACCAGCTCCGCATGCGCGTTTTGGTCGATAGATGCGCCCAGGATCTTCTCGGCACCGCTAACGGCCAGGCTACCCAATTGGGCGCGCAGCGCGTCTTTGACACCGTTGATTTCCTGTTCGATCTCGGCCTGAGCCTGAGCCTTCACACGGTCAGCTTCGACGCGAGCCTGTTCACGGGCCTCGTCGACGATCTGGGTACCGCGTTTCTTGGCTTGCTCAATGATCTCGGCTGCTTGGCTTTTGGCTTCGCGCAGTTGCTGACCCACTTTCTCTTGGGCCAACTCCAGGTCACGAGCCGCACGGCTAGCAGCGTCCAGGCCGTCTGCGATCTTCTTCTGACGTTCTTGCAAAGCCGTAATGACCGGAGGCCATACGTACTTCATGCAGAACAGCACGAAGATGAAGAAGGCAACGGATTGGCCAATCAGGGTTGCATTAATGTTCACGCCAACACCTCGCTCGTTCGTTGTCCATCAAACCAATTCACTCGAAAAACGAGTGATTAGCCTGCGATTTGACCAACGAAGGGGTTCGCGAAGGTGAAGAACAGTGCGATACCAACACCGATCATGGTCACGGCGTCGAGCAGACCGGCGACGATGAACATTTTCACTTGCAGCATCGGAACCATTTCCGGTTGACGCGCAGCGCCTTCCAGGAACTTGCCGCCCAGCAGGCCGAAACCAATGGCGGTACCCAGGGCACCCAGGCCGATCAGCAGTGCAACAGCGATAGCGGTCAGACCAACTACAGTTTCCATCTTTCCTCCCGACTTTTACGTCGTATTGGTTAAGGTTTTCTAAGGGTAAAGCGGTAAAGCAAAATCGGTACTTCTGTTGCCCTTGCGGGCGTCCACTGCGAGCGCCGAAACGCTCTTAGTGGTTGTCTTCGTGCGCCATCGACAGGTAGACGATGGTCAGCATCATGAAGATGAACGCTTGCAGGGTGATGATCAGGATGTGGAATACCGCCCACGCCCACTGCAAGGCAACGCCCAGGGCACTCAGCCAGAGCAAGCCGCTGCCGAACATCACCGCGATCAGGATGAACACCAGCTCGCCGGCGTACATGTTGCCGAACAGACGCAGAGCCAGGGAAATCGGCTTGGCGATCAGGGTGACGAATTCAAGCAGGAAGTTGACCGGAATCAGCAGCGCCTGGACGAACAGGTTCTTGCTGCCGAACGGGTGCAGGGTCAGCTCGCCGATGAAGCCGCCGATACCCTTGACCTTGATGCTGTAGAACACGATCAGGGCGAACACCGAGAAGGCCATGGCCAGGGTGGCGTTCGGGTCGGTGGTCGGTACGGCACGGAAGAACACGTGTTCGTTGCCGGACACCAGCATGGCGACTTGAGGAATCCAGTCGACCGGGATCAGGTCGATGGCGTTCATCAGGAACACCCAGACGAAAATGGTCAGGGCCAGCGGTGCAATCACCGGGTTGCGGCCATGGAAGCTGTCCTTGACGCTGCCATCGACGAAGTCGACCAGCACTTCAACGAAGTTCTGCAGGCCGCCGGGTTGACCGGAAGTCGCTTTCTTCGCCGCCATGCGGAACAGCAGGACGAAAATCAGACCGAGGGCAACGGACCAGCCGAGGGTATCGACGTGGAACGCCCAAAAGCCCATCTCTTTGGCTTCTTGTGCGGTGTGGGCGAAGCCCCAATCACCATTAGGCAGCTGCCCGTAAGTCAGGTTCTGCAAGTGGTGCTGGATATAGCCCGAAGCGGTTTGTTCTGCCATGTTTGCCTCAAACGCCTTAAGGTCTCGAAAGTCTTTTTCTCATCAGCAGGGGCGAAAACCAATTGACCAACTGGGTCAGGAAGAACACGCCGAATACCGCCAGCGGTTCCAGAGGCTTCACACCTGCAAAGGTCAGTGCAAACAGCACTGCCGTTAAAACCAGTTTGCCCGCCTCGCCGGCATAAAAAGACCGGACTATGGCTTGAGCAGCCCGCGCTCCGCTGAAACGGAACGCCTTGTGGGCGAAATACAGATTCGGTAGCCAGGCAATCAAGCCACCGCACAACCCCGAGTAACCCGCTACCGCGCCGCGCCAGTGCCATAACACCAGGGTCAGCAGCAGCAGTATCAGCAGTTGCACGACCAGTACCGGGAACACCGGCAGACGATGGAAGGGCAGGCGGTTTGGCGTGCGGACATCCATCGTGTTTTCCTGGAAGCTGAACTCGGGCGTCGGCACCCTGAAAATCAATAACTTGGCATACTTTGTGCCGACGAAATGCGCGCAGAGTATAGGGGCGGTTCCCCCCCCATTCAACTGCCGGGTAGTTATTTCCGACTACCCGCTACATGTGCAATTGTTTCAGCGAATGTGGGCCAACACACCCTGCAACTCGTCCAGCGAACTGTAGCGAATCACCAGTTGGCCTTTGCCTTTCTGACCGTGCTTGATCTGCACCGGAGAGCCCAGGCGCTCGGCCAGGCGCTGTTCCAGGCGGGTGATGTCCGGGTCGGCTTTGACCACCGCGGCAGGCTTCTCTTTGCTGTTCAACCACTGGCGTACCAGTGCCTCGGTTTGGCGCACGGTGAGGCCGCGTGCGACAACATGTCGCGCACCCTCGGTCTGCTGTTCGGCCGGTAAACCGAGCAGCGCGCGGGCATGGCCCATTTCCAGATCACCATGGGACAGCAGAATCTTGATCTCTTCCGGCAGGGCGATCAGGCGTAACAGGTTGCTGATGGTCACCCGGGATTTGCCCACGGCATCGGCGACCTGCTGTTGGGTCAGCTGGAACTCCTGCTGCAGGCGCTGCAGGGCCATGGCTTCCTCGATCGGGTTGAGGTCTTCGCGCTGGATGTTCTCGATCAGCGCCATGGCGATGGCGGCTTCATCCGGCAGCTCGCGGACCATGGCCGGAATCTTCTCCACCCCGGCCTGCTGGCTGGCGCGCCAACGGCGTTCACCGGCGACTATCTCGAAGCGCCCTTCGGCGATCGGCCGCACCACGATGGGCTGCATCACGCCGTGGGCCTTGATCGACTGCGCCAGTTCCTCCAGGGCAGTGGCGTCCATATCGCGGCGCGGCTGGTATTTGCCGCGCTGGATCAGGTCCAGCGGCAGGTATTGCAGTTCGCGGCTGTCGACCTGAGCGGCTTCTTCCTGCAAGGCGCTGACGCTGGTGCCACCCAATAGGGCATCCAGACCGCGCCCCAGTCCTCGTTTTTTGACAGCCATAGGTATTTCCTTATGCGGTTGCAGCGTGGGCGCTGGCGCGCTGACGACGTACCAGTTCGCCGGCCAGAGCCAGGTAGGCAATGGCGCCACGGGATTGCTTGTCATACACCAGCGCCGGCATGCCGAAGCTCGGCGCCTCGGCCAGGCGCACATTACGCGGGATGACCACGTCGTAGAGTTGATCGGGGAAATGCTGCTTGAGCTGGGCCGATACGTCGTTGGTCAGGCTGATGCGCGGGTCGTACATGGTGCGCAGCAGGCCTTCGATCTTCAGCTTGGGATTGAGGATCTCGGCGATGCGCTGAATGCTGTTGACCAGGTCGCTCAAGCCCTCAAGCGCGTAGTACTCGCACTGCATGGGGATGATCACCCCATCGGCGGCGACCAAGGCGTTGATCGTGAGCATCGACAGCGCCGGCGGGCAGTCGATGAGGATGTAGTCGTAGTTCTCGCGGATCGGCGCCAGGGCATAACGCAGGCGGCTTTCCTTCATTTTCATTTCCAGCAGCGAGACTTCGGCGGCGGTCAGGTCGCGGTTGGCCGGCAACAGCTGGTAACCGCCGTGCTCGGAAAACTGCATGGCATCGATCAGGCTGCATTCGCCGATCAGCACGTCGTAGATCGAGTTCTCCAGGCCATGATTATCCACACCGCTGCCCATGGTGGCGTTGCCCTGGGGATAGAGGTCGATCAGCAGCACGCGGCGCTTGGTCGCCACCAGCGAGGCAGCCAGATTGATGCAGGTGGTGGTCTTGCCCACGCCGCCTTTCTGGTTAGCGATTGCGAATACCTTAGCCATGCTGCGTTCCCCCTAAACCAAGCGACGCAGTATCAG
>DASUOY010000138.1:0-12096 GCA_036276395.1 Pseudomonas sp. | reverse complement strand
AAGGGCCCGCGACTAAAACAGGAGCGCCGCGCCCACAGGCGCTTGGCGCGCGCCTCTTGCGGCAGCCAGGCAGCGGGATAACGACAGGCCTGCAGCTCGCCGCGGTCGAAGGCGCGGTCGCTGAACAGCAGCTCGCCGAGCGAGCGGCTGCCGAGCTGATCCAGGGCCAGGCCCGAGCCCTCCAGCGCCGAGCGTGCGGCCACGCTGCGGGCAAACACCCAGGGTTGGCCATGGCCGCGCAGGTACACCTCGCGCACCCAACCCTGGCTGCCATCCGCTACGCCGAGGGCTGTGCATTCATCGCTGCGCAGGCGCTGCCAGCCTTGCTGCAAGGGCGTAACGGAAAAGCCATCCTGGGACAGGGCGGTCAGGCGGCGGGTCAGCGAATCCTGGTTGAACAGCCAGGCGCGCACCTCGGCGGCAGGCGCGGGGTGCAGTTGGCTGGCAGTCAACCAGCGCGGCGGATGGGCAAGGGCGGCGTGGGGCACTGGGGCAATTCGTGGCATGGCTGAGGCGCGCGAGTCTAGCATGGCCGTTGTGCCGCGCCAGGCCGCGAGCATAAGCGGCGTGCGTGCGGCGTTGGGCAGATCCCGACTTTGGTTGGCCGCCCAGGATGCCGTTTCGTCGCGGCGCGGCTTGGCGCTCCGGTGCAATTACGGTAGCTTGCCCCGCGCAATAGCCTGAGTTCGCCAGAGGTAGTTATGAAGAAGTGGCAATGTGTGGTCTGTGGACTGATTTACGACGAGAGCCAGGGCTGGCCCGATGAAGGCATAGCCGCCGGCACGCCGTGGCAGGATGTCCCGGAAGACTGGCTCTGCCCCGACTGTGGCGTGGGCAAGCTGGATTTCGAAATGATCGAAATCGGCTGAGTCGAAGTTCCCCTTACGGCGGCCCTCCAGCCGCCGTTTTTATTGCCACCCGGTTTGCCGCGGCGCGGATAATTACGTTAGGTTCAAGACGACTGTCGGCAGCGGTGTAGCGGGGTGGTTATGCGCAAATGGCAATGCGTGGTCTGTGGCTTTATCTATGACGAGGCAGCTGGCCTGCCGGATGAAGGCATAGCGCCGGGTACGGCCTGGGAAGATATCCCGGCCGACTGGCTGTGCCCGGACTGCGGCGTGGGCAAGGTCGATTTCGAGATGATCGAGATCAACTGACGCTCTGGCCGGGCCGTTGTCTGCTTGAGTAATGAGGACGAGAAGATGGCTGCACCTGTAGTGATAGTCGGCACCGGCCTGGCCGGTTACAACCTGGCCCGCGAGTTTCGCAAGCTCGACAGCGAGACGCCGCTGCTGCTGATCACCGCCGACGACGGGCGCTCCTATTCCAAGCCGATGCTCTCCACCGGCTTCGGCAAGAACAAGGATGCCGACGGTCTGAGCATGGCCGAGCCGGGCGCCATGGCCGAGCAGCTGAATGCCGAGATCCGCACCCACACCCGCATCAGTGGCATCGACCCGGGCCATCAGCGCCTGTGGATAGGCGAGGAGGCCGTGGCCTATCGCGACCTGGTGCTGGCCTGGGGCGCCGAGGTGATCCGCGTGCCGGTGGCGGGCGATGCCGCCGATACCATCCTGTCGATCAATGATCTGGAAGACTACGCGCGCTTTCGCGCCGCCGCCGCCGGCAAGCGGCGTGTGCTGCTGCTGGGCGCGGGCCTGATCGGCTGCGAGTTCGCCAACGACCTCAGTGTGGCCGGTTATCAGGTCGAGCTGGTCGCCCCCTGCGAGCAGGTCATGCCCGGCCTGCTGCACCCGGCGGCCGCTACTGCGGTGCAGGCCGGCCTGGCAAGCCTGGGCGCGCGTTTCCACCTGGGGCCGGTGCTGACCAGCCTCAACTACCAGGCTGATGCTCTGCAGGCGCAGCTCTCCGATGGCAGCGTGATCGCCTGCGATCTGGTGTTGTCCGCGGTCGGCCTGCGCCCGCGCACCGAACTGGCGGCCGCGGCCGGCCTGGCGGTCAATCGCGGGGTGGTGGTGGATCGCCTGCTGCAGACATCCCACGCCAATATCTATGCCCTGGGCGACTGTGCCGAGGTCGACGGCCTCAACCTGCTCTACGTCATGCCGCTGATGAACTGCGCCCGCGCCCTGGCCCAGACCCTGGCCGGCAAGCCGACTGCGGTCGCTTACGGACCCATGCCGGTGACGGTAAAGACCCCGGTGTGCCCGCTGGTGGTGTCGCCACCGCCACGCGGCATGCAGGGCGAGTGGACGGTGCAAGGCAGCGGCGGCGATATCAAGGCGCTCTGCCAGGCAGCCGATGGCAGCCTGATCGGCTATGCCCTGACAGGTACGGCCGTGCAGGAAAAGTTGGCCCTGAATAAGCTGCTTCCTGCACTTCTGGCTTGATTGTCATCTGTTCTGTCGGATATGTCATAAAGTTGCCCGATTAAACTGTCGGGCGACACTGGCGCAGCTCCAAATGGCATGCCATCCTCCCTGGGTCTGCCGCAGCCCAGAGCTGTTGCGGCGCCTTGGTATCTGCTCGCGCAGAGCAGCCCGGACACAACAACAAAAAACCGTAAGAGGCATTTATGCGTAAACCGGAACTCGCCGCCGCCATCGCCGACAAGGCGGATCTGACCAAAGATCAGGCTAACCGTGTACTCAACGCCGTACTCGAAGAAATCACTGGCGCACTGAACCGCAAGGACAGTGTCACCCTGGTGGGCTTTGGTACTTTCGTCCAACGCCATCGTGGTGCCCGCACCGGCAAGAACCCGCAAACCGGTGAGCCTGTGAAGATCAAGGCCAGCAACACCGTCGCCTTCAAACCGGGCAAGTCCCTGAAAGACGCGGTCAACTGAGCTGAGTAACCCGGAGCCTGTTGGCTCCGGGTTGTTTCTGGCTGTGATTGCGCCTTGCGCAACCCATCTTTCAGCCGGATGTAGTCCCCGCCGCAAATCGCTACAATGCGCCGCCCTTAACTTCCCCCCGAGGCCTTGCGCATGAAATTCCGTTTTCTCCTGTGGATGCTGGGCCGTCTGATGGCCAAGGCCAGCCGTGATAACCCCGCATTCCAGCAGCAACTGGTTGACCGCGACATGGTCTTCCAACTGCACACCCTGGACGGCAAAGTCGCCCGTCACTTTATCGTCAAGAACCAGCGCATCAGCAGCAAGCGCGGCCCGGCCAGCGAGCCGGCCTTTGCCCTGGGGTTCAAGGATGCCGCCTACGGTTTCGCCACCATGAGCGCGAAGAACAAGCAGCTGGCCTTTATGCAGGGCATCCAGAACAAGGACATCCAGATCCAGGGCAACCCGGCGCTGGTGATCTGGTTCCAAGGGTTGACCAAGCACCTGATGCCGAAGAAGAAAGACGCCACGAAAAAGGCCGCCTGAATAGAGCGCCACGCGCCGGGACTGGCCGGCGCGCCGGGCATTCGCTAGGCTGGGGGCAGCCATTGCGAGAGCCCGCCCATGCGTTTACTGATTGCCCTTCTGCTGCTTGGCGCGAGTGTCGCCCAGGCCGCCCCCCCCAAAGCCGAAGCCTTTGCCCCACTGTTCGAGTTGGCCGGCATTCGCTTGCTCTGCGAGCAGAGTGCGCCGCTGGTACAGCGCGGCCTCAGCGATAAGCAACAGGCGCAGATGGCGCAACTCTTTGCCGCCGATGCACTGTGCCTGGACCTGAGCCGGCACCTGGCCGGCAAGTTCGACCAGGCCCAGCTACAGCAAGCCCAGCGCCTGCTCGAAGGTCCGTTGGCGCAAGAGTTCACGGCGGCCGAGCGCGAGGTAGGCGAGAGCGGCGTCGAAGGTCTGGCCAATTACCGTAAGCAGCTGACCAAACGCCCGCCACTGGAGGGACGCTTGCAGTTGGTGCGACGCCTGGATGCCGCCGCCCACACCACGGCGCTGGCCACCCTGCTGCGTTATGAGGCGGGCAAGACCCAGGCCCTGCTGGCCATCCTGGCGCGCGGCGACAACATCGACGAGCAGACCCTCGACCGCGAGACCCAGGCCCAGGAAGACGCCCTGCGCGCCTCCAGCACCGCCGCAGTGGAGTCCTTTATGCTCTATGCCTATCGGCGCATGCCCAGCCCCAGGCTGGCGGACTATGCCGCGCTCTATGAGCAAGAGGTGATAGCCCGGCTACTGGAGAGCAGCCTGGAGATATTTCCGCAGCTGTTCGCCGCACGCCGCGCGCAGTTGCGCAAGTAGCGCGGCAGAAAAGCACAAGGGGCCTCTAGAGGCCCCTTGTGCGTTATAGCGCGGCAATCAATGCACGGGGTGGAACTGCGCCGCCAGTTCGCGCAGGGCCACTTCGGCGGCCAGCACCTTGTCCACGGCCTCATCGGCCTTGTCACGGCTGATGCCGAGGTTATCGAACAGGCTCTGCGGGATTTCCCCCAGCGGCCCGGCGCCGATGCCGCGGTTGCGCAGCAGCTTGACCGACAGGCACACCAGATTCGGATAAACCGCGTAGGCGCCGGCATAGTCGGCGTCGTGCTGGAAGCGCAGGGCGCTGGCCAGTTCTTCCGGCATATCCCAGTAGCGCATCAACCAGGCGCCGATCTGCTCGCGGCTGATGCCCAGCAGGTGCTGCTCGATATAGCTGTGTGACAGGTGCGGGTTGACCTCCAGATGCCGGCAGATCAGCGAGAAATGCGGCGGGAAGACGTGGGCCAGGACCAGATAGCCGAAATTGTGCAGCAGCCCGGCCAGGTAGGTCAGGCCGGCTTCCGGGCGCTGCGCGCGGGGGATGGCGCGGGTCAGGCCTTCGATCACCGCGGCGGTGTAGATCGCCTGCTGCCAGTAGGGCGTGGCGTGCTGCGGCTGATCCTTGGGCAGGCTCAGGGTCTTGCCCAGGGCCAGGCCCAGGGCCAGGTTGATCACTAGGTCGAAGCCCAGCACGCGGACGATGGCGTCCTCCACCGAGCGGATCTTGCCGGGGGCGGCGTAGTAGGGCGAGGCGGCCCAACTGACCACCTGGGCGGCCAGCGCCGGGTCGGTTTCCACCACGCCGGTGATATCGTCCACCGTGGCATCCGGGTCGACCCGCAGCTTGATGATCTTCTGCGCGGTTTCCGGCAGCGGCGGGATCTCGATGGTCTCTTCCAGGCGCTGCTGGATGCGCCGCGCGGTAAAGGCCTGCACCGCCTGGGTGATCTCGGCGCGGTCGTCGTCGGGGCGATCGAGGTTGAGGCGGATATTTTCCAGCGGCTCGCCGAAGCGCGCGGCGCTGGCCTTGTGCAGCAGGCTCTTGAAGGCCTCGCTGCTCAGTTCCAGCAGCACTCCGGGCGTGCCGGACTCGACGAACAGGCTGGGGACTTGCAGCAGGCGCTCGTCGTAGAGGCAGGGTGAGCTGGTCAGCGGCGGCAGGCCTGGCATGGTTTTCAGGTTGTGTTTGCCGAGCATGCGCTCCAAGCGTTCCGGCTTGACCGCGATCAGCTGGCGCCCGGTCAGTTCGGTGAGGCGCCCCAGGTCGAGTAGCTGGCTCTGCGGGTAGAGCACCAGCAGGGCGCCCACTGAGTCATCCAGCAGCACCGCTTGCAGACGTTGCGCGGCCGGCAGGCTGGGCTGGTCGCTGCGCACCTGATAACTCAGGCCGAGTTTCTCCAGCAGCTGCAGAATCACCGCAGGGGGCTGCGGCGCGGTGTCGGTGGAGAGGGCGAGTTCGGTCATGATGGTGTCCGGCTGAGGCAGCATTCTTGGCAAGTATAAACGGCGGTGGTGGCGGACGAGGCTTGAGGCGACGGTTGCCCGTGCACTGGTTCACACTTGCCCATATTGTTGGCCGTGGCGCAACCAGCGTTGCAGCAGCGGGCTGACATGCCCGGGCCAGTGTTGCAGCAGCGCCTGGGCGGCATCGCGCACCGCCGGCAGCAGGTCGGCGTCGCGCATCAGGTCGGCCACCTTGAATTGCAGCAGGCCAGTCTGGCGAGTGCCGAGCATTTCGCCGGGGCCGCGCAGTTCCAGATCCTTCTCGGCGATAACGAAACCATCGCAGGTCTCGCGCATGATTGCCAGCCGTTCGCGACCCAATTGCGACAGTGGCGCATGGTAGAGCAGCACGCAGTGGCTGGCGGCGCTGCCGCGGCCGACCCGCCCGCGTAGCTGGTGCAGCTGGGCCAGGCCCAGGCGCTCGGGGTTCTCGATAATCATCAGGCTGGCGTTGGGTACGTCGACGCCGACCTCGATCACCGTAGTAGCCACCAGCAGTTGCAGCTGGCCCTGCTTGAACTGCTCCATTACCGCGGCCTTTTCCGCGGGCTTCATGCGCCCGTGGATCAGGCCGACATTCAGCCCACCTAGGGCGGCGCTGAGGTCTTCGAAGGTGGTTTCCGCGGCCTGGCAGGTCAGCTCCTCGGATTCCTCGATCAGGGTGCATACCCAGTAGGCCTGGCGCCCCTCGTTGCAGGCCGAGCGCACCCGTTCGACCACTTCCAGGCGGCGGCTGTCGGCGATTACCAGGGTGTTCACCGGGGTGCGCCCGGGCGGCAGTTCGTCGAGGATCGAGGTGTCCAGGTCGGCGTAGGCGCTCATGGCCAGGGTTCTGGGGATGGGTGTGGCGGTCATAATCAGCTGGTGCGGGCACAGGCGCCCGCCCACGCCTTTCTGGCGCAGGGCCAGGCGCTGCTGCACGCCGAAGCGGTGCTGTTCGTCGATGATGACCAAGGCTAGGCGTTTGAACTGCACTTCGTCCTGAAACAGCGCGTGGGTGCCGACCACCATGGGCGCGCCAGCCGCTATCTGCTCTAGGGCGCTGGCGCGGGCCTTGCCCTTGAGCTTGCCGGCCAGCCAGGCCACTTCGATGCCGAGCGGCGCCAGCCATTTGCTGAAGTTGATAAAGTGCTGCTCGGCGAGAATCTCGGTAGGCGCCATCAGCGCCACCTGATAACCGGCCTCCAGCGCCTGTAAGGCGGCAAAGGCTGCCACCACCGTCTTGCCCGCGCCGACATCGCCCTGCACCAGGCGCAGCATGGGCTCGTCCTGGGCCAGGTCGTAGGCGATTTCCGCGCCGACGCGGCGCTGGGCGCCGGTGGGGGTGAAGCCCAGATTGGCCAGGTATTGCTGCGGCAGGTGCTTGGCCGGCGGCAGCACAGGTGCCTGTTGCGCGCGCACCTGCTCGCGCAGGCGTTGCAGCGACAGCTGGTGGGTCAGCAGTTCTTCGAAGGCCAGGCGGTGCTGGGCCCAGTGGCGGCCCTCGGCCAGCTCTTCCTGGTCGGCATCCGGCGGCGGCCGGTGCAGGTAGCGAATGGCCTGGTCCAGGGGGCTGAGTTGGTAGTCGCGGGCCAGTTCGCTGGGCAGCCAGTCCGGCAGGCTGTGCGGGCCGAGGCGGGCCAGGGCCTGTTCGCTCAAGGCGCGCAGGCGCTGCTGGGTCAGGCCTTCGGTGGTCGGGTAGATGGGCGTCAGGCACTGTTCCACGGCAATCGGCTCGCTGCCGGACAGCGCGCGGTATTCCGGATGGTAGATCTCCAGGCCCGAGGAGCCGGGGCGCACTTCGCCGTAGCAGCGCAGCTGGGTGCCGCGCTTGAGGCCTTCCTTCTGCGCCTGGCTGAAATGGTAGAAACGCAGGGACAGGGTGCCGCTGCCATCCTGCAGACGCACCAGCAGGCTGCGCCTGCGCCCCATCACCACATCGGCGCCGGACACCACGCCTTCGACCACCGCATCCTGGCCTGGGCGCAGCGCGCCGATCGGTACGATGCGGGTGCGGTCCTGGTAGCGCAGCGGCAGGTGGAACAGCACATCCTGCAGGTTTTCCAGGCCGACCTTGGCCAGCTTCTCGGCCAGGGCCGCGCCCACGCCCTTGAGCGCGGTAACCGGAACCGCCGCCAGTTCAGTCATGCCTGGCCTCAGGCTTTTGCTGGAGTCGGGCGAGCCACCGAGCACAGGCGGATCGAGTCGGCCAGCACTTCGATGGCATTGGGCCGCGGGAAGCTGGCGCGCCAGGCGATGGCCACGGTGCGAAACGGCGCCGGCGGGGTCAGTGGGCGCACTTCGAGCACCCCGGGGGCATAGTGATGGCTGTCCACCGCGGAGAACGGCAGGATCGACACACCGAGGCCGGAGGCGACCATATGGCGAATGGTTTCCAGCGAGCTGGATTCCACCGTGGTGTGCTTGGCGTTGTCTTCGCCGCCCTTGCGCAGGGCCGGGCAGGCTTCCAGCACCTGGTCGCGGAAACAGTGGCCTTCGCCGAGCAGCAGCAGGCTCTTGTCGTTGAGCAGGGCGCTGTCGATGGTTTTCAGCTCCGCCCAGGGGTGGCCGAACGGCAGCAGGGCGTAGAAGGATTCGTCATACAGCGGCTTGGTCAGCACGTCGGCCTCAACGAACGGCAGGGCGATGATGATCGCGTCCAGTTCGCCGTTGCGCAGTTTGTCGCGCAGCACGTGGGTGAAGTTTTCCTCGATATACAGCGGCATCTGCGGGGCGACCCGGTGCAGTTGCGGGATCAGATGGGGGAACAGGTAGGGCCCGACGGTATAGATGGCGCCGATCTTCAGCGGCGCGGCCATCTGGTTCTTGCCAGCCTGGGCCAGCTCGCGGATGCCCTGGGCCTGCTCCAGCACCTTCTGCGCCTGGGTGACTATGCCTTCGCCGACCGGGGTCAGGCGCACCGCGCTCTTGCTGCGCTCGAAGATCAGCACGCCGAGTTCGTCTTCGAGCTTCTTAACCCCCACCGACAGGGTCGGCTGGCTGACATGGCAGCGCTCGGCGGCGCGACCGAAGTGTTGCTCCTGGGCGAGCGTGACGATATAGCGCAGTTCGGTGAGGGTCATAGTGTTTATCCATTAAGTTGCGCCTAAGCATAGCCTTTGCATTGCAATCCACCAACCGGGCTAAACTGCGGCTCGGCATATTGATGGGGGTGTTTATGTCTGTTGCACGGAGTCTGTTGCTTGCCGGCTGCGGCGATCTCGGTACGCGGCTGGGCCTGCGCCTGGCCGCTGACGGCTGGACTGTGCACGGCCTGCGGCGCTCGGTGGGGCACTTGCCCGCGGCTATCCTGCCGGTGGCTGGCGACCTGCAGGCCGATGCCTGCCCGCCGGCTTGGCCCACGGCAGCCCTGGATTATCTGGTGTACTGCGTGGCCGCCACCGAGCATAACGAGGCGGGTTATCGCGCGGCCTATGTCGAGGGGCTGCGGCGGGTGCTGGGTTGGTTGGCGCAGCAGGGGCAGCAGCCCAAGCGCCTGTTGTTTGTCTCCAGCAGCAGTGTCTATGGCCAGCAGGGCGGCGAGTGGGTAGACGAGGCTTCGCCGGCCGAGGCCGCGAGCTATTCCGGGCGGATCATGCGCGAGGCCGAGCAGCTGGCCCTGCACAGCGGCATACCGGCCAGCGTGGTACGCCTGACCGGCATCTACGGGCCGGGCCGACAGGGCCTGCTCAATCAGGTGCGCCAGGGTTATCGGATTGCCAGTGAGCCGCCGCTCTATGGCAACCGTATCCATATCGACGATGCGGCGGGGCTGTTGGCCGTTCTGCTGCAGGCCGATGCCTGCGGGGTGGCGCTGGATGATTGCTATCTGGGTGTCGACGATACCCCGGCGCCCTTGCACGAGGTGGTGGGCTGGCTGCGCGAGCAGTTGGGCGTCAGTCACTGGGCCGCGCAAGAAAGCGTGCGCCGCGCCGGCAGCAAGCGTTGCAGCAACGCCCGGGCCAGGGCCTTGGGCTGGCAACCGCAGTACCCCAGCTACCGGGAAGGTTATGCGGCGGTGTTGGCCGGAGATGCGTAGTGCAGGGAGTTACTGCTGCTCTAGCAGCCAGCGCTGCTGGCCCTTGCGGTAGTCCGGCATCTCGTCGATTTGCGCGCGATTGAGCGCCTCGAAGATGCGCAGCTGCTGGCCGGCACGCTCGAACAGCCAGCTTTGCCCCTGGTCGCCCAGTTGCAGCCAGATGCTGTCGGCTTCGCCGCTCATGGCCGCGCAATCGCCGGCCAGGCACAGGGCGTAACGCTCGGCCCCGGGCAGGCCTTCGAGCTGGCCGTCGGCGTGAAACAGCACCAGGCCGCCTTCGCCCAAGCCCTCGCGGATGACCCAGGTGCCGCCCAGGTAGGCCCGATACAGCGCCTGCTCGAAACTGCTGCCGGGTGCCGGGTTGCCGCCTTGTTCCGCGCGGCTAAAGCGCTGCTGCGGCCAGCGGGCGCTGGCGGCCTGGAGCAGTTCATCGGCCGTGAGGCTGAGCTGTTCCTGATAGTCGCCATGGAAATCGACGCGCAGGCTGCCATCGGCCTGTTGGCTCAATGGGCCTTCGGCCTGTTCGAAACCATTGCTGAAGCGGGCCACGTGGCGCTGGCCGTCGATCTGCCATTCCAGGTTGGGGCCATAGGCCAGCAGGGCTTCGCGCAGATTGCCGCTCTCGAGCGCGGCCTCGATGGCGACGCGGTTGATCCAGATACCGCTGGGATCTTGCGCCGGGCTGGCGCAGCCGCCGAGCAGGCCGCAGGCCAGGAGCAGACTGAGCAGGCAACGCATGGATGCGCCCTCAGAGGGGGCGGGGCTGTGGGCCCCGCCGGGGGACTTATTCGAGAACCAGAATAGCGTCCATTTCCACCTGCGAGCCACGCGGCAGGGCGGCAACGCCGATGGCGGCGCGGGCCGGGTAGGGCTGCTGGAAGTAGCGGCCCATGATTTCGTTGACCTTGGCGAAGTGCGACAGGTCGGTGAGGAAGATGTTCAGCTTGACGATGTCCTTGAACGAGCCGCCAGCGGCTTCGGCCACCGCCTTGAGGTTCTCGAACACCTGCACGGTCTGGGCTTCGAAGCCTTCAACCAGCTCCATGGTCTTGGGGTCCAGGGGGATCTGCCCGGACATATAGACGGTGTTGCCGGCCTTGATCGCCTGGGAGTAGGTGCCGATGGCGGCCGGGGCCTGGTCGCTGGTGATGACGGTCTTGCTCATAAAGTTCTCCTGGTGAGGGTGTGTGGGCTGATGCCCAGCATGGATGTTTGGCGGTGTTCGCTTTTATGGCGTACTGGCTTAGAACCTGTTTACGATCTTGCGAGCTAGAGCCAGACAAGGCGCTACGTTAGTAACAGCCTTTGGCTGGTCAAAACAGCCGAGGAAGCGGAGTTTACTAGTTGTAAATGAGCATTCCGAGGCTGTTTTTAACGCCGGATGGCCGACGCGCAGCAAATCGTAAATAGGTTCTTAGGCGCGCACCCGGGTGATATGGATCACGCCCTTGAGCGCGCGCAGCTTCTTGATCACCCGGGCCAGGTGGACGCGGTCATGCACGCTGACGATCAGCTGCACCACGCTGATGCGGCCATCGCGCTCGTCCATGCTGATCTTCTCGATATTGCCGTCGGCGGCGTTGACGCTGCCGGCCAGCAGGGCGATCAGGCCGCGTTGGTGTTCCAGCTCGACGCGCAGTTCGACATTGAATTCGCCTGCCACGTCCTTGGCCCAGGACAGTTGAATGCATTTCTCCGGGTTATGCCGGATTTCGCCGATGTTCTTACAGCTTTCCAGGTGCACCACCATGCCTTTGCCGGCGGACAGGTGGCCGACAATGGGGTCGCCGGGAATCGGCGTGCAGCACTTGGCGTAGCTCAGAACCAGGCCTTCGGTGCCGCGAATCGCCAATGGGCCTTCGCTGCTCGGCAGCTCCTCGCCACCTTCGACCAGCAGGCGGCGCGCCACCACATAGGCCATGCGATTGCCCAGGCCGATATCTTCCAGCAGGTCTTCCAGCACTTCGAGGCGGTATTCGCCGAGCACCGCCTGCACGCGTTCGGCGCTCAGCTTGTCGATATGGCTGTTGAAGCCGGCCAGCACCTTGTTCAGCAGGCGTTCGCCGAGGCTGATGGACTCCGAGCGGCGCTGCAGCTTGAGGGCGTGGCGGATATGGGTGCGTGCCTTGCCGGTCACCACGAAGTTGAGCCAGGCCGGATTCGGTCGGGCCCCCGGGGCGCTGACGATCTCCACTGTCGAGCCGCTTTGCAGCGGTTCCGACAGCGGCGCCAGGCGGCGGTTGATGCGGCAGGCGATGCAGGTATTGCCGACATCGGTGTGCACCGCGTAGGCGAAGTCCACTGCGGTGGAGCCTTTGGGCAGCTCCATGATGCGGCCCTTGGGGGTGAATACGTAGACCTCGTCGGGGAACAGGTCGATCTTTACGCTTTCGATAAATTCCAGGGAGTTGCCGGC
>DASUOY010000137.1:0-6433 GCA_036276395.1 Pseudomonas sp. | reverse complement strand
GCACGCTAGGCAGGCGGCCGATGGCCTCGGCGTCACCCAGGGTCAGGTCGCGGGTGGCCAGGCCGGTAAGCAGGTTGACCGCCACCACGCCGATGGCCATGGCGAGCAGCAACATCAGGCTGCGCGAGCGGTGCCCGGCCAGGGCGCCGAGCATCAGCCCGAGGCCGTCAGCCGCGCGCATCGCCTTGTCCCTGCTGGAGGTCTTCGATAATCCTGCCGTCGCGCATACGCAGGCAGCGCCGGGCGCGGGCACCCAGGGCGGCATCGTGGGTGACGATCAGCAGGGTCAGGCCCTCGCCGTTGAGTTCTTCGAGCAGCGTCACCACCTCGGCGCCGGAATGGCTATCGAGGTTGCCGGTGGGCTCGTCGGCCAGCAGCAGCGCCGGCTGCATGACCATGGCGCGGGCGATGGCGACGCGCTGGCGCTGGCCGCCGGACAGCTCGGCCGGGCGGTGCTTGACCCGGTCGCCGAGGTTCAGCCGCTCCACCAGGCGCGCACTGCGGCGCTGGCGCTCGGCCGGCTCGATGCCGGCCAGGAGCATCGGCAGCTCGATATTCTCCAGGGCGCTCAGGCGCGGAATCAGGTGATAGGACTGGAACACGAAGCCGATATGGCGGCTGCGCAATTCGGCGCGGCGGATCTCATCGAGGCTGGCGGTGGCTTCGCCGCTGAGCCAGTACTCGCCACTGTCCGGCGCATCGAGCAGGCCGAGGATATTCAGCAGGGTCGACTTGCCCGAGCCGGACGGGCCCATCACCGCCAGGTATTCGCCGGGGCTGACCTGCAGGTCCACCGCGTCCAGGCCCTTGATCTGCTGATCACCCAGCACGAAACAACGGCTTACCGCGCTCAGGCGGATCATGGAGCGGCCTCAGCCTCGGGCTGCACCGCCACGCCATCGCCGAGGCCGTCCTGCTCCAGACTGGCAAGAATCTGGTCGCCTTCGCTCAGCCCTTCCAGCACCTCGCTCCAGCGCCAGTTGGCCAGGCCAAGCTTGAGGCTGACCTCGCGCAGCACGCCGTCCGCCGGGTCGTAGCGCAGCACCCGGCCGCCCTCCAGCAGACTCTCGGTGGGGATGCGCAGGGTCTCGGGGCGCTGCTGCAGGAGGATTTCCACATCGGCGCTGTAGCCGGTGAGCAGCACCAGATCGGCCGGCACCGGGTCGAAGCGCACCTCGACATCGACGGTGCGCGCCTGGCGCTCCAGATCGCGCACGAAGGGCGCGATACGGCTGACCGTGCCGGCATAGTGCGCGCCGCGAAAGGCGTCCAGGCTGATGCGCACCGGCATGCCGGGCTTGACCCGGGCGGCATCCACCTCGTCGATGGGCGCCTCGACATACAGGCAGCTGTCGTCGATCAGGTCCACCGCCGGCGGGGTCGGAATACCCGGCGGCGAGGGGGTGACGAACTCGCCGACCTCGCCGTTGATCTCCGCCACTATGCCGGCGAACGGCGCGCGCAGGGTGGCCTGATCGAGCAGCGCGCGTTGCAGGGTCAGGCTGGCTTCGGTCTCGCGGATGGCCACCGCCGCCCCGGAACAGGCCAGGGCCGACAGGCGCGCGCGGGTGGCGCTCTGGTCGACCCGATCCTCGGCCACCAGCTGACGCGCCCGCAGCTGCGCCAGACGCTGGTGGTCACGCTGCTCCAGCTCGGCCTGCAGGCAACGCTGCTCGCGCTGGTTGGTCTGCCCCTGCAGGCGCGCCTCGACCTCCTGCAGACGCGCCAGCAATTCGTCCTGGCGCAGGCGCATCAACACCTCGCCGGCTGCCACGCGCTGGCCTTCCTCCACCAGACGCTCGCCGACCCGGCCGCCCAGGTTGAACGACAGCTGGGTGCGCCGGCAGGCCTTGAGCGTGCCGGCGCGGGTATTGGCCACCAGGGTTTCCACCGCGCCGCGCTCCACGCTAAGCAAGCGCACCGCCAGCGGCTGCGGCCGGTTCCACCACCACAGCGCCGCCGCCAGGCCCAGCAGCAACGGCAGGGCCATCCACCATTTGCGCATCAATCTCTCCTTAACCCGCTTTCAGACTAGGACAGCGGGAACCGCGCAACAATGCGCCAGGTCAGTGAATGGGCCAGCAACGCCTGGCCTTTGCCCAGGCGGCGGTTCACACTTTGCTTTGGATAAGACGCGAGGAACGCCGCAATGAGCGCAGCCATACAACAGCCCCAGGTGGAACGGCTGGAGATTGACCAACTGACCTGCTGGCGCGTACGCACCGCCGAGGCCGAGCTGCTGGTGGCCCAGCAGGGCGCGCAGATCCTCAGCTACCAGCGCGATGGCGAGCAGCCGCTGATCTGGCTCAGCCCCCAGGCCGCCTACCAGCGCGGCCAGGGCGTGCGCGGCGGCGTGCCGATCTGCTGGCCCTGGTTCGGCGACCTGCGGCGCAACCCGCAGGCGGTGCAGCAGTATTACCAGGGCGGCAGCCTGGTGCCGGCCCATGGCCTGGTGCGCGACCGCGACTGGCAGCTGCTCGGTATCGACAGCCAGGGCCAGGGCGTCAGTCTCAGCTTCGGCTTCAACAGCCTGGAGCAGCCGTTGCCGGGCTGGCCTCATGCGGCCGAGCTGACCTTCACTATTCGCCTGGATCAGCGCCTGCATATCGAACTGAACAGCCGCAACCTGGGCGATACGCCCCTGGCCATCAGCCAGGCGCTGCACAGCTATTTCGCGGTCAGCGATATTCGTAAGACTTGGGTCGAGGGCCTGCATGGCTGCCGCTATATCGAAACCCTGGAGGACTGGCAGCAACGCCAGCAGGACGGCGCCCTGGCCTTTGCCGGGGAGACCGATCGCATCTACCTGGATACCCCCGCGCAGCTGAGCATCCACGACCCGGTCTGGCGCCGGCGCATCCAGCTGCACAGCAGCGGCTCGGCCTCGGCGGTGCTGTGGAACCCCTGGACCGACAAGGCCCGGCGCCTATCGCAATTCGCCGAGGATGCCTGGCAGGGCATGCTCTGCGTCGAGCACGCCAATGTGCTGAAGGATATCCGCCTGCTGGCGCCCGGCGAACAGCAGCAGATCGGCCTCAGCCTATGGAGCGAGGCGCTGGCGGACTAGGCCGGGCAAAAGGCTCGAGGTAGGGTGCGCCGCGCACCGGCTCTTGGTGCGCACGGCGCACCCTACAACGTCAGACAGCGGCGACTTAGAGGTCGGCTTCCTCGACCAGCCTCACCCCATCGGCATCCAGGGCATAGGCGGCGTCGGCCAGTTCGTTGTTGACCTGCTCGACCTTGAGCGTGCCGCTGACCCACAGCGGCGCGTAGATATCGGCCAGTTCGATGCCCTGGGGGTAGCGCACCAGCACCAGCTGGTTGGGCGGCGGCGGCGGCACGTGGATGCAGGCGCCGGGGTAAGGCACCAGGAAGAACAGAGTGCTGCGCCCCTGGGCGTCGGTTTCCAGGGGCACGGGATAGCCGCCCAGGCGGATGGCCTTGCCATCGAAGGCGGCCACCGTCTTGCTCGAATACATCACCGGCGGCAGGTTCTGGTCCTGCTGCTTGAGCCCACCGGGGTTATAGAAGCCGCTGTCTTGCTCGGCGCCCTGGTGGCTGATTTCCGGCATGTTTTCCAGGGCCAGACGGTCTTCCTCGGGCAGCAGCTCCAGCCAGTCGGTTTCCGGCAATTCGGCGCAGGCCAGGCTGGCGAGCAATAACAGGGGCAGTAACAGCAGCTGACGCATGGAGGTACTCGGCGTTGAAGGACGCCCCTAGGGTAGCAGGGCGCCCTACTCCACGGTATCCGGCGGGGCCACGCCATGGCTGTGGTAGATCCGCGCCACCTCGCCGCTGTCGCGCATGCGTCGCAGCTCCTCGGCCAGTTGCTCGTATACCTCGCGTTTGCCGCCCCGGTAGAGCGGCAGCGAGGCGCCGTAGTAGTTGCCTATGGTCTGCTCGTACTGGTACTCGGCGTATTGATAGTCGGCAAAACCTATCTTGTGGAACTGCGCCTCGATGGCCTCGGCATCCAGCACGATCAGGGTATCCAGGCGGCCGGCGCGGAACATCCCGGCCAGCAGGTAGTCATCGGTGGCCAGGCTCTTGTTGAGGCTGCGGTCGTTGTCGAACTCGTCGAAATAGGCGGTGCCGCGCTTGGCCCCGATCACCAGCCCCTGCAGGTCCTGATAGCTGCGCAGCCTGGCCTGCTGCCCGGGCTTGACGATAAAACGGATGCTCTTGCGCTGGCTGCCGATGGCCGGCAGGAAGTGCACGTAGGCGGTGCGTTCTTCGGTAAACAGCACCCTGGGTACCAGGTCGATACGCCCGGACTTGAGGTCCTCGAGGCTGCGCACAAAGGGCGCGTAACGCCATTCGATGCGTGCGCCAACTCGCTGCGCGGCGCTATCGAGCACCTCGATCAGCGGCCCCACGGGCAAGGAGTCGAGGGCCTGCATCTCCGGCGGACGCTCGCGGTAATCGGCGCGCAATACCTGTTCGGCATGGCAGGGTGGCAGCAACAACAGCACGGACAGCAGAAGCAGGTACTTCATGGCGAGGCTCTTGTGGATGGCCAGTACGCAAGAGCTTAGCCATAAAGCACGGGTCAGGCCTTGTCGATCAGCGCCTCGACCGCGGTGATCTGCCGATCCAAGGTGGCACGATCCTTACTGCGCAGGGTGGCGTGACCGACCTTGCGGCCAACCTTGAAGGCCTTGCCGTAGTGATGCAGATGGCAGTCCTGGATCGCCATCACCTGCTCCACCGGCGGTACGCTGCCGATAAAGTTAAGCATGGCGCTCTCGCCAACCTTGGCGGTGGAACCCAGGGGCAGGCCGGCGACGGCGCGCAGGTGGTTCTCGAACTGGCTGCACTCGGCGCCTTCGATGGTCCAGTGCCCGGAGTTGTGCACGCGCGGGGCGATCTCGTTGGCCTTCAGGCCGCCGTCCACCTCGAAGAACTCGAAGGCCAGCACGCCGACGTAATCCAGTTGCTTGAGCACCCGGCCAACATAGTCCTCGGCCAGGGCTTGCAGCGGATGGTTGCTGCTGGCCACGGAGAGGGCGAGGATGCCGCTGTCGTGACGGTTGTGCACCAGCGGGTAGAAGCGGGTTTCGCCATCGCGGGCACGCACCGCCACCAGCGACACTTCGCCGGTGAAGGGCACGAAGCCTTCGAGGATGCACGGCACGCTGCCCAGTTCGGCAAAGGCATCGACCACGTCTGCAGGCGCACGCAAGACCTTCTGGCCCTTGCCGTCGTAGCCCAGGGTGCGGGTCTTCAGCACTGCCGGCAGGCCGATGCTGGCCACTGCGGCGTCGAGGTCGGCCTGGGACTGGATATCGGCAAATTCCGGGGTGGGAATGCCGAGGTCCTTGAACATCGACTTCTCGAACCAGCGGTCACGGGCGATGCGCAGGGCATTGGCACTCGGATAGACCGGCACGAACTGAGAGAGGAAGGCCACGGTCTCGGCCGGCACGCTCTCGAACTCGAAGGTCACCAGGTCCACTTCATCGGCCAGCTGGCGCAGGTGGTCCTGATCACCGTAATCGGCACGGATATGCTCGCCCAGGGCGGCGGCGCAGGCATCCGGCGCCGGGTCGAGGAAGGCGAAGTTCATCCCCAGCGGGGTGCCCGCCAGAGCCAGCATGCGGCCCAGCTGGCCGCCACCTATTACGCCGATCTTCATTACGCGTCCCTCGGGTCCGGGTTTTCCAGCACGGAATCGGTCTGCTCGGTACGGAACGCCTTGAGGCGCTCATGGAACTGCGGATGCTGGTGACCGAGGATGCTCGCGGCGAGCAGCGCGGCATTCACCGCGCCGGCCTTGCCGATGGCCAGGGTGGCGACCGGGATGCCGGCCGGCATCTGCACGATCGACAGCAGCGAATCGACGCCCGAGAGCACCGCCGACTGTACCGGCACGCCGAGCACCGGCAGGTGGGTCTTGGCCGCGCACATGCCCGGCAGGTGCGCCGCGCCGCCGGCGCCGGCGATGATCAGCTGAATGCCGCGCTCTTCGGCCTGTTCGGCGTACTGGAACAGCAGGTCCGGGGTGCGGTGGGCGGACACCACCTTGACCTCGTAGGGAATGCCCAGCTTGTCCAGCATCTCGGCGGTGTGGCTAAGGGTGGACCAATCGGACTTGGAGCCCATGATCACGCCAACCAGTGCGCTCATCGTCGTGCCTCTTCTTCATCAGGTGCCCGTAGGCGCTGCAGAAACTAACAAGCCACGCTGGAAACCAGGCGTGGCTTGTTAGTGAATGAATTATGGCGGTGCGGGACCGGCCAAAGGCCGCGCAGTATAACGCAAAGCCAGGGGTGACGGGCAGCTGCCATTACCGTTCGTCGAGGGCCGCCGGCACCGCCTGGAAATACCCGGCGGCATAGTTCTTGCCTTGCTCAGAGCACCTTGAGCCGTTGCGGTTGATGCTGATGTTGCATGCCCACCTGACCACCCTGCATGTGGTCTCGCTGATTCTCGA
>DASUOY010000136.1:0-12093 GCA_036276395.1 Pseudomonas sp. | reverse complement strand
CCAGTCAACCAACTGGTGGCCAAGGGCATGTTGGGCAAGCTGGGCTGCGAAGTGCTGCTGGCCAACCACGGCGGCGAGGCCCTCAGCCTGCTGGAGAAGGAGTCGGTCGATCTGGTGCTGATGGATTGCAATATGCCGGTGATGAACGGCTACGAAACCACCCGGCACATACGCCAGCACCCCGAACATGCGCGCCTGCCGATCATCGCCCTGACCGCTAATGCACTGTCCGATGAACGCGAACGCTGCCGCGCGGCGGGTATGGACGACTACCTGGCCAAGCCCTTTCGCAAGGAAGAACTGGCCGCCCTGCTCGATCAATGGCTGGCGACTAACGCAGCGCCATAAACTGATCGAGCAACAATCCCACCTGGCTGCGCAGAACGCTCAAGGCATCTAGATCGACACCCCGCTCGCACAGCAGCTGGTTTTTCAGCGGCAGTACCTGCTCGCGCAGAGCGCAGCCGGCCTGCGTCAACGCCAGGTGCACCTCGCGCTCATCGCTGGCCGAGCGCTGACGCAGCAACAGGCCCTGCTGCTCCAGACGCTTGAGCAAGGGCGTCAAAGTGCCCGAGTCGAGCAGCAAGCGCTCGCCCAGGGCCTTGACCGTGGGGTGTGCCGGCGTTTGCTGCTGCCATTCCCACAGCACCAGCATGACCAGGTACTGCGGATAGGTCAGCTCGAGCCGCTCGAGCATAGGTTTGTAGGCGCGGATCACCGCACGCGAGGCCGCGTACAGCTTGAAGCACAGCTGGTTGTCCAGCAGCAGCCCCTCATCGGTCAATGCAGTGACTGGCGTCATTTCAACAGGGCTTCGATCTCGGCAGTCAGGTCTTCGGGCTTGGTGGTCGGGGCGAAACGCTTGATCACCTGGCCGTCGGCGCTAAGCAGAAACTTGGTGAAGTTCCACTTGATCCCCTGGCTGCCCAACAAACCCGGGGCACTCTTCTTCAGTTTGACGAACAGCGGATGGGCATCGCTGCCATTGACGTCGACCTTCTTGAACAGCGGGAAGCTCACGCCGAAGTTCAGCTCGCAAAACTCGCTGATCGCACCCTCGTCACCCGGCTCCTGCTTGCCGAACTGGTTGCAGGGAAAGCCCAGCACCACCAGGCCCTTGTCCTTGTACTGCTGCCAGACGTTTTCCAGGCCCTTGTACTGCGGAGTGAAGCCGCACTTGCTGGCGGTATTGACCACCAGCACGGCCTTGCCGCCGAAATCGGCCAGGGTTTTCTGCTCGCCTTTGATGGTGGTGACCGGAATATCGAAGAGTTCGCTGCTCATGTTTGCCGCCCTTGGTAAATTGAAGTGAACGCAAGATAGCGGGCAATTAAATTGCACGCAATTTAATTGCTAAGAAAAAATTGCCGGGAGCACTTTTTAACGTCACGCAGTGGCGGCCCAAAGGGAGGCCATCAGGAATGGCTGGCCATAAAGAAATGGCCGGGAGCCATTTCTAACGTCGCACAGCGACGGCCTGCAGGGTGGTCGCCAGGGATGGCCGGCCATAAAACAAGGCCCGCTGATAGCGGGCCCGTGTAATGGCATTAAGCTTTCGGCACCAGCTTGAGCGACGCCGAATTGATGCAGTAACGTAGCCCCGTCGGTGCCGGACCATCGGGAAACACATGCCCCAGGTGCGCATCGCATTTGGCGCACTTCACCTCGATGCGGTGCATGCCATGGCTGAAATCGTCCAAGCTGGCGATCGCCTCCTGGCTCACCGGCTGAAAATAGCTCGGCCAGCCGCTGCCGGAATCATATTTGGCGTCCGAATCGAACAGCTCGGCCTGGCAACAGGCGCAGTGATAAATGCCCGGCACCTTGCTGTCGTGATACTGGCCGGTAAAGGCACGCTCGGTGCCGCCCAGGCGGCAGACATGAAACTGCTCATCGGAAAGCTCTTCGCGCCAGGCTTCCAGGGGTTTTTCCAGCTTGTCCACAGGCAGGTCTCCTCAACAGAAAAAAGCCCGACCAGTACCTTTGCCAAGGTCGGGCCGCCACGTATCATTCGACCCCAGTCTGTCACCGGCGTTACACCCTGCCAAGGCTTGCCAGATCGAGTCTTTTCCAGGGTCATTCAGCGGCGTTTCACCATTCGGGATTCCTTACATGCAGTTCAGCAAATCGAACAAGCTCGCCAACGTCTGCTATGACATTCGCGGGCCGGTGCTCAAGCACGCCAAACGCCTGGAAGAGGAAGGCCATCGCATCCTCAAGCTGAATATCGGCAACCCGGCACCGTTCGGTTTCGAAGCCCCGGAAGAAATCCTTCAGGACGTAATCCGCAACCTGCCCACCGCCCAGGGCTACAGCGACTCCAAGGGCCTGTTCAGCGCACGCAAGGCCGTGATGCAGTACTACCAGCAGAAGCAGGTGGAAGGCGTCGGCATCGAGGACATCTACCTGGGCAACGGCGTTTCCGAACTGATCGTCATGGCCATGCAGGCGCTGCTCAACAATGGCGATGAAGTGCTGATCCCGGCCCCCGACTACCCGCTCTGGACCGCCGCCGTGGCGCTGTCCGGCGGTAAACCGGTGCACTACCTGTGCGACGAGCAGGCCGGCTGGTTTCCCGATATCGCCGATATGCGCGCCAAGATCACCCCGAATACCAAGGCCCTGGTGCTGATCAACCCGAACAACCCCACCGGCGCGGTGTATTCCAAGGAAGTGCTGCTGGACATAGTGGAACTGGCGCGCCAGCACAATCTGGTGCTGTTCTCCGACGAGATCTACGACAAGATCCTCTACGACGAAGCCCAGCATATCTCCACCGCTTCCCTGGCGCCGGACGTGCTGTGCCTGACCTTCAACGGCCTGTCCAAGTCCTACCGGGTGGCGGGTTTCCGCTCCGGCTGGGTGGCCATTTCCGGGCCCAAGCACCGCGCCCAGAGCTATATCGAAGGTTTGGATATCCTCGCCAATATGCGCCTGTGCGCCAACGTGCCGAGCCAGCACGCGATCCAGACCGCGCTGGGCGGCTACCAGAGTATCAATGATCTGGTACTGCCCAACGGCCGCCTGCTGGAGCAGCGCAACCGCACCTGGGAGCTGCTCAACGACATTCCCGGGGTCAGCTGCGTCAAGCCGATGGGCGCGCTGTACGCCTTCCCCAAGATCGACCCGAAGGTCTGCCCTATCCATAACGACGAAAAATTCGTCCTCGACCTGCTGCTCTCCGAGAAGCTCTTGATCGTCCAGGGCACCGCCTTCAACTGGCCGTGGCCGGATCACTTCCGCGTGGTCACCCTGCCACGGGTGGATGAGCTGGAAATGGCCATCGGCCGTATCGGCAACTTCCTCAAGTCCTACCAACAGTAAGCGGGGCCAGCATGAGCCAGGGCACAGATAAGCTGCCAAGCGCAGCCAACACCGGCTCCGTCATGGCGCCGGGCTTGCCCTGCCAACGCACCTCGATAAGCGGCACAGCCTGATGGATCTGCAGATAGACGATTTCTACAAGGACGCCGCCGCCGGGCTGCTGACGCTTTATCAGGTATTCCCGCGCAAGGCCGCGCTCTATGTCGAAGACCTGATCGGCCGGGAAGAACCGGACGAGTTCGGCCTGCCCACGCCGCGCCACCAGAGCTGCCTGGGCGCCCTGCTGTGGCTGGCCGAGGAAGGCTATATCCGCTTCGACTCGACCATCGGCTACGACGCCCTGGATCAGGCGGTTCTCTCGGAAAAGGGCTTTTTACGCCTGACCCGCGGCGTGCCCCACGCCCTGCGCGAAGGCGAAGCCTTGCCACCCAGCGTGCGCCGGGTGCATGCCACCCTGGCCTTCCAGTTGCGCGAGGCGCTGGGACAACGCCACAGCGAACGCGTCGCCCGCCTCACCCGCCTACTGTTCGAAAGCAGCCTGAACGGCACAAGCGACATAGTTTGAAATAGTCCCCAGGTTGAAGTGCCTGGGGGCCCGCCCTTATATAGCCGGCATAACCCTGTATTTCCCGTGAGGAGTCTCAATACACCATGATGCGCATTATGCTGTTCCTGGCCACCAACATTGCGGTGTTGATCATCGCCAGCATCACCCTGAAGTTGCTTGGGGTCGACCGCTTTACCGGCCAGAACTATGGCAGCCTGCTGGTTTTCTGCGCAGTCTTCGGTTTTGCCGGTTCGCTGGTTTCACTGTTCATCTCCAAGTGGATGGCGAAGATGAGCACCGGCACCGAAATCATCACCCAACCGCGCACCCGCCACGAACAATGGCTGCTGCAGACCGTTGAAGAGCTGTCCCGCGAAGCCGGGATCAAGATGCCGGAAGTCGGCATCTTTCCCGCTTACGAGTCCAACGCCTTCGCCACCGGCTGGAACAAGAACGATGCCCTGGTAGCGGTCAGCCAGGGTCTGCTAGAGCGGTTTTCGCCGGATGAAGTGAAAGCAGTGCTGGCCCACGAGATCGGCCACGTGGCCAATGGCGACATGGTCACCCTGGCGCTGATCCAGGGCGTGGTAAACACCTTCGTGATGTTCTTCGCGCGGATCTTCGGCAACTTTGTCGACAAGGTCATACTGAAAAACGAAGACGGCCCGGGCATCGGCTACTTCGTCGCGACCATCTTCGCCGAGCTTGTTCTGGGGATACTGGCCAGCATCATCGTCATGTGGTTCTCGCGCAAGCGCGAGTTCAAGGCCGACGAAGCCGGCGCCCGCCTGGCCGGTACCGGCGCCATGATCGCCGCCCTGCAGCGCCTGCGCGCCGAGCAGGAAGTGCCGGTAAACATGCCCAGCAGCATGACCGCTTTCGGCATCAACGGGGGCCTCAAGCATGGCCTGGCCGGCCTGCTGATGACCCACCCACCGCTGGAAGAGCGTATCGAAGCCCTGCGTCAGCGCGGCTAAGCTCAGCAGCAACGAAAAAGGCGGCCCTTAGGCCGCCTTTTTTATACCCACGATTTACTGCCGATGCAGCCGGTACACCCGCTCATCCAGGCGTTCAAGGCCGCGTTGGAGAAACCTCCAGTTCTCCCCCAGCACATCGGCGCACTGCAGGCTTTCGACCTGCCAGCCGGGAGCAAACAGCTGCTGCACCTCGCTATCCGTCACGGCGAAGGGCGGGCCATCCATCTGCGCCTGGTCATAGTCCAGGGTCACCAGCAAACCCTGACAGCCGCGGGGCAGGACCTGCGTCAGGTGCGCCACATAACGGGCGCGCATCTCGGCTGGCAAGGCAATCAGCGCGGCGCGGTCATACAGCGCAGTGCAGCCGGCAAGTTGCTGCGCCGTCAGGGCGAAGAAATCACCGCAGTAGATCTCCAGCGCTGCGGCGCGATAAAGCAGCAAATCACCGACCTGGCTGATCTGCGGCTGCAATTGCTGTTCGCTAAAGAAATCCTCGACCGCTTTCTGCGCCAGCTCGACACCCAGCACCCGATAGCCCTGCCCCGCCAACCAGGCCAGATCCAGGCTCTTGCCACATAGCGGCACCAGCACCTGGGACCCCGGCGGCAAGCCCAGCGCAGGCCAATGGCGTTGCAGATAGGGATTGACCTCAGGCAGATGAAAGCCAATTTCGCTGCGCGCCCAACGCGCCTGCCAAAACTCCGCGTGCATACCGACTCCTGATCATGGCTATCGGTCAATCCTGCCGGAAAGCGCCAGGCAAGGCCAAACGGACTTGGAGCGACCAACTAATAAATCCAATAAACCGATTAAAAAACCCGAATATTTGCGCTTTTGTTGTCAATCTAATCGATTGAAGATAGGCACAATACTTCAGGAGCCAGCCATGTTACCCAGCCTGTTTATCTCCCACGGTTCCCCCATGCTGGCCCTGCAACCCGGCGCCAGTGGTCCCGCCCTCGCCCACCTGGCCAGCCAGCTGCCCAGACCGCGCGCCATAGTGGTGGTTTCGGCGCACTGGGAAAGCCGCGAGCTGCGCGTCGGCAGCGCCGCCCAACCGGACACCTGGCATGACTTCCGCGGTTTCCCTGCCGAACTCTACCGGGTGCAATACCCAGCGCCGGGTGAACCGCAGCTGGCCAGCGCGATAGTGCAACTGCTGAGCGCAGCCGGCCTGCCTGCACAGCTCGACGCCGAGCGCCCGCTGGATCACGGCGCCTGGGTGCCCCTGGCGCTGCTGTACCCACAAGCCGATATCCCCGTGGTCCAGGTCTCGCTCCCCAGCCAGCAAGGCCCGGCCCTGCAAAGCCAGGTCGGCCAGGCCCTGGCCGGTTTGCGTGCGGAAGGCGTGCTGCTGATCGGCTCAGGCAGCATCACCCACAACCTCGGCGAGCTGGACTGGCAAGCCGCCCCGGACAGCATCGAGCCCTGGGCCCAGGCGTTTCGCGACTGGATCGTCGACAAACTGGCGGGGCAGGATCGGGCCGCCCTGCAAGACTATCGCCGGCAAGCCCCCCATGCCGCGCGCAACCACCCCAGCGACGAACACCTGCTACCGCTGTTCTTCGCCGCAGCAGCCGGTGACCAGTTCAAGGTCGAGCACAGCGGCTTTACCTATGGTGCACTGGGGATGGATATCTACAGTTTCAGCTGAAAAAGCTCAGGCATAAAAAATCGCCAGGAGCGATTCTCAACCTCGCCTAGCGACGGTCAGAAGGGTGGCGGCCATGAATGGCACGCCATAAAAAATTACCGGAAGGAATTTTTAACGTCGCTTAGCGACGGCCCGAAGGCTGGCGGCTAGGGATGGCACGCCATAAAAAAGCCCCGCACTAGGCGGGGCTTTTTTATTTAGCCGAGGATCAATCCTCGCGATAGCGGCGCAGCTTCAGCGGCTTGCCACCGACGCGGGTGTCTTTCAGCTTGGCCAGCAGACGCTCCAGGCCTTCTTCCGGCAGTTCGACCAGGCTGAAGCTCTCGCGCACCTGGATGCGGCCGATGGCTTCGCGGACCAGGCCGCCTTCGTTGAGGATAGCGCCCAGCAGGTTCTTCGCGGCGATACCGTCACGGGCACCCAGGGCGGTACGGCAACGGGCACGGCCTTCGGCCAGCGGCACCGGCGCACGACGCTCGCGGCTGCCATCACGCTCAGGGCGGTCACCACGGTCGCTGCGCTCGCTACGTTCACGCGGGGCACTGCTACCACCCGGAACCAGTGGCTGGTCGCGCTCGACTTCGGCCAGGGTCAGGGCCTGACCATTGGTGGCCTTGCGCAGCAGGGCTGCGGCCAGAGCACGCGGGCTGCAACCGATATCGGCGGTCAGGCGGTCGAGCAGGTCGCCATGGCTGGCTTCGGCATCGGCCACCAGCGGTGCCAGGCTGTTGGTGAGCTTCTTGATACGAGCATCCAGCACCTGCTTGGCGTCTGGCAGCTTGACCTCGCCAACCTTCTGCCCGGTAACACGCTCGATCACTTGCAGCATGCGGCGTTCACGCGGGGTCACCAGCAGCAGGGCGCGACCGGTACGACCGGCACGGCCGGTACGACCGATACGGTGTACGTAGGATTCCGGGTCGTAGGGCATGTCGACGTTCATCACGTGGGTGATGCGCGGCACATCGAGGCCACGGGCGGCCACGTCGGTGGCGATAACGATATCCAGACGGCCGTCTTTCAGCGACTCGATCACGCGCTCACGCTGGTTCTGCGCGATATCGCCGTTCAGCGCGGCAGCCTTGTAGCCCTTGGCTTCCAGCGCGGCGGCCAGGTCCAGGGTGGCTTGCTTGGTACGCACGAAACCGATCAGGGCGTCGAACTCTTCGACTTCCAGCAGACGCAGCACGGCGGCGTGCTTCTGGTCGGCGTGGACCATCAGGTGCGCCTGCTCGATGGCAGTCACGGTCTGGGTCTTGGAGGCGATCTTGATATGTTGCGGCTCGCGCAGGTGCTTTTCGGCAATGGCGCGAATCGAATGCGGCAGGGTCGCGGAGAACAATACGCTCTGACGGCTGGCCGGCATGGCTTCGAAGATCACTTCGAGGTCATCCATAAAGCCCAGTTTGAGCATTTCGTCGGCTTCGTCGAGCACCAGGTACTGGATGGTCGACAGCACTTTCTCGTCGCGGCGCAGGTGGTCAACCAGACGACCCGGGGTGGCGACAATCACTTGCGCGCCCTGGCGGATGGCTTTCAGCTGCGGGCCCATCGGCGCGCCGCCGTAAACGGCAACCACGTTGAGGCCAGGCATCTGCTTGGAATAGGTTTCAAACGCGGTGGCCACCTGCAGGGCCAGCTCGCGGGTCGGCGCGAGAATCAGCGCCTGCGGCTCACGCTTGGCCGGGTCGATCTTCGACAGGATCGGCAGGGCGAAGGCAGCGGTCTTGCCGGTACCGGTCTGGGCCTGGCCGATCATGTCCTGGCCGGAGAGGATTACCGGAATAGCCTGGGCCTGAATCGGCGACGGCTCTTCGTAACCAACGGCGGTCAGTGCGGCGAGAATATTGGGGTTGAGTCCGAGTGCGGCGAAGCCGCCGGTTTCCTGGGTCATGGGTCTGCCTCTAGTGCATCCGCAAAGACCCATGTTCCAAAGCTGCGCATGCCGTGTAAGACTCGAGAGTCACCCTGGCAGCCCTGTCGGCGGGGATTTGCGAAAACGTGGTGATAAATGAATCGTCAAGGATAGCCCGCTTGGCGGACTGGCTGCCGAAGTTAACCTCCGGGCGATTTGCACTACCTGAACGTGGCCAAAAATTGACCGGCGCGCACTATACCGGAAAACCTGGCCGATGTGCCCGATTTTCTACAGGCAAGCCATAAATAAACCATAAGCAGAGCCTATACCGCGCCATACGGGCATCCTCTGATAGCCTGCAACTGCCATGCTGTAGCCCCACCCTCCCTGAACCTGCGCATAAAAGGACCCACCGCCATGAGCCAAAACACCAGCGGCCGCGTCAGCCGTGAAAAACGCGGGCAGATCATGTTGATCGGCCTGGACCGGGCGAGCAAACGCAATGCCTTCGACATGCCCATGCTCGATGACCTGTGCCTGGCCTACGGTGAGTTCGAACGCGACAGCGAGGCGCGGGTGGCGCTGGTATTTGCCCATGGCGAGCACTTCACCGCGGGGCTGGACCTGGCCAATGTGGCGGCGCAGTTTGCCGCCGGCTGGAAGATCCCAGAGGCCGGCTGCGACCCCTGGGGCGTATTCGGCGGGCCGCGGGTGAGCAAACCGGTGATAGTGGCCGCGCAAGGCTACTGCTACACCATCGGCATAGAGCTGATGCTGGCCTCGGATATCAACCTGTGCGCCAGCAATACCCGCTTCGCCCAGATGGAAGTGCAACGCGGCATCTTCCCCTTCGGCGGCGCCACCCTGCGCATGCATCAGACCGCCGGCTGGGGCAACGCCATGCGCTGGCTGCTGACCGGCGATGAGTTCGATGCCCACGAAGCCTATCGCCTGGGCTTTATTCAGGAGGTTGTCGCCAGCGAAGAGCTGCTGCCCAAGGCGCTGTGGCTCGCCGAACGCATTGCCGCCCAGGCGCCACTGGGTGTGCAGGCCACGCTGGCCTCGGCGCGCCAGGCGGTGATCGAAGGCCAAACCTCCGCAGCAGCCAGCCTGCACCCCACAGTCACCCGGCTGATGGCCAGCGCGGATGCCCAGGAAGGCGTCAAGGCCATGCTGGAACGCCGCCCGGGCGACTTTAAAGGGCGTTGAACCGGATGCCCCGGCGACTTGATCAAGTCGCCGGGCGCACTGCGCTGATCAACGACTCCAGCGAATAACCAAACTGCGGCGCCAGCAGGGCATCGCGGCGGCGCAGTTCGTCAAAGTCGAGCTGCTGGTCGAGGTCCGCCGGCACCAGCAGCACCACATTGCCCTCCTTTACCGGGCACTCCCAGTAATGCCGATGGTAGAGGCCGCGCAGCAGCGGCGCACCCAGGGGTTTGCCGTCGTTGCCGGCCCACTGGTTGATAATCAGCCAGCCGCCCGGGTTGAGCTGTTTCTGGCAATCCTCCAGAAAGCGCCAGGCCAGATGCCCGGTCGCCGGACCATGGTCGGTGTAGAGGTCGACGAACAGCAGATCGGTTTTCTCCGCACTGCTCAGCAGCTCCAGGGCATCGCCGATGCGGATGGTCAGGCGCGGGTCGTCGGTCAGGCCCATATGTTCCATGGCCAGGCGCGGCACATCCGGGCGCAGTTCGATCACTTCCACATCGTCCAGCGGCAGAAACTTCAGGCAGGCCTGGGTCAGGTTGCCGGCCCCGAGGCCAAGAAACAGCGCGCTTTCCGGCTGCTCATGGCACAAGGCGCCGAGCAGCATGGCGCGGGTGTAGTCGTACTCCAACCAGCTGGGGTCGGGCATATACACGCAGCTCTGCTCGATCGCCTCGCCGAATTCGAGAAAGCGATAGGCGCCCATCTCGACCACCTGGATCACGCCGAAGGCATCGTGCACTTCGGCGATCAATAGCGGGTCCGGCATCTGACCGACCGGGGGTAAACCTGGCATCCAGCTCTCTCCACCATGACATCCCCGACCATTTCGGCCAGGGGAAAGGCGCTAATTGTCATTGAGGCAGCCACCCCGGGTCACGCGATAATTAGCCGCAGCGCGGTGCGTTAAGCCTTACAACAATAAGATGACTAGCGAGGATCAGCATGTACGCCATTATCGGTGCCGGCCCCATGGGCCTGTGTACGGCTCGCCAACTGCACAAGCACGGCATCGACTTTGTCGGTTTCGAGCTGCATGCGGACGTCGGCGGCCTGTGGGATATCGAGAACCCGCACAGCACCATGTACGACTCGGCGCACCTGATTTCCTCCAAGGGCACCACCCAATTCACTGAGTTCCCGATGCGGGGCGAGGTGGCCCCCTACCCGCATCACAGTGAAATGCGCCGCTATTTCCGCGACTACGCCGAGCACTTCGGCCTGTACGCGCATTACCAGTTCGGCACCCGGGTGGTGGAAATCCAGCGCCTGGACAAGGGCTGGCGACTGATCAGCGAGTGCGCTGGCGTGCAGCGCGAATGGTTGTTCGACGGCGTGCTGATGGCCAATGGCACCCTGCACACGCCCAATCTGCCGGCGCTGCCTGGCGAGTTCACGGGTGAGCTGATGCACTCCAGCCACTACCGCTCGGCAGCGGTGTTCCACGGCAAGCGCGTGCTGGTGATCGGCTGCGGCAACTCGGCCTGCGATATTGCCGTGGACGCCGTGCACCGCGCCGCCTCGGTGGATCTGTCGGTGCGCCGCGGTTATTACTTCCTGCCCAAGTTCACCCTGGGCCGGCCGACCGATACCCTGGGCGGCGCGATCAAGCTGCCGCGCCCGCTCAAGCAGTTTCTCGACGGCCTGCTGGTGCGTGCCCTGGTCGGCAAACCGTCGCAATACGGCCTGCCCGACCCGGATTACAAGCTCTACGAATCGCACCCGGTGATGAATTCCCTGGTGCTGCATTACCTCGGCCACGGCGATATCAAGGCGCGCCGCGATGTGGCCAAGGTCGATGGCCTGCAGGTGACCTTCAGCGATGGCGAGCAGGCCGAGTACGACCTGATTCTGCAAGGCACCGGCTACAAGCTCGACTACCCCTTTATCGACCGCGCGCACCTCAACTGGCCGCAAAACGCCGGCGCGCCGCAGTTGTACCTCAACGTGTTCCACCCCGAGTATGACGACCTGTTTATGCTGGGCATGGTCGAGGCCTCGGGCCTGGGCTGGCAGGGCCGCGATGAACAGGCCGAACTGGTGGCGCTGTATATCAAGGGCCTGCAGGCCGGCAGCCAGGCGGCCAAGGACTTCCAGGCACTCAAGCGCGCACGAGCGAGCATGCGCCTGGACGGCGGCTACCAGTACCTGCAACTGGAACGCATGGCCTACTACGTGCACAAGGACAGCTATCGTCAGAGCATCGCGCAGCACAGCCGAGCCTTGCGCGCCGCCCTGAATGCAACACAACCTGCACTCGGCAAGCCCGCCAGCGCCTAAGGATATCTTCGATGCAAGCGGTCACCATCCAGTTCGACCCCAGCAGCCTGGTGCTGATCAACCTGATTCTGGCGCTGATGATGTTCGGCGTCTCCCTGGACCTGCGCCTGGACGACTTCAAGCGCATCGTTCGCGAGCCCAAGGCTCCGCTGATTGGCCTGCTCGCGCAATTTGTTCTGCTGCCGGCGCTGACCTGCCTGGCCTGCTGGGCGCTGCGCATCGAGCCGATGCTGGCCCTGGGCAT
>DASUOY010000135.1:0-6331 GCA_036276395.1 Pseudomonas sp. | reverse complement strand
GCCAGGGCCGGGGCGAGTTTCCAGGCGGCCATCAGCAGCGGGAAGTTCCACGGGATGATCTGCCCGACCACGCCCAGCGGCTCGTGGAAGTGATAGGCGGCGGTGTGCTCGTCGATCTCGGCGGCACTGCCTTCCTGGGCGCGGATGCAGCCGGCGTAGTAACGGAAATGGTCGGCGGCCAACGGCACGTCGGCGTTGAGGGTTTCACGTACGGCCTTGCCGTTGTCCCAGGTTTCGGCCACGGCCAGCACTTCGAGGTTGGCCTCGATGCGGTCGGCGATCTTCAGCAGGATCAGCGCACGGTTCGCCACCGAGGTCTTGCCCCAGGCATCGGCGGCGCCATGGGCGGCGTCCAGGGCCAGTTCGATGTCTTCGCTGCCGGAACGGGGAAACTCGGCGATCACCGACGCGTCCACCGGGCTGGTGTTGGTGAAGTACTGGCCCTTGAGCGGGGCGACGAACTCACCGCCGATATAGTTGCCATAGCGCGGCTTGAGGGTGATGACTGCGCCTGGAGTGCCGGGTTTAGCGTAAATCATGATGGTGACCTCTGTTGTTGTCGGAGCCTGCCAGGGGAACGGGAAGCAGGGCATGGTTCGATCTTAGGAAGCCGCCGGCGCGGCCGGTATGCGCCCATGGCACAGGGCGCATCATCATTTGGTAGTAGAGACGCAAGGGCGCCACGAACCGGCAGAAACGACAGAGGCCGGTCATCACCGGCCTCTGCATACAACGGGCTGCTAGCCGGCTGTTAGCGCTTGGCTACCAGATCCTTGGGCAGCTTGAAGGTCCAGAGCATGCCGCCCTGGTTGAAGTTCTTCACCCGCTTGGCCACTTCGCCGCCCCACAGCGGCACCGCGCCGCCCCAGCCGGAGAGCACCGAGACATACTGCTCGCCGTCCATTTCCCAGGTAACCGGCGAGCCGAGTACGCCGGAGCCGGTCTGGAATTCCCAGACCTTATCGCCGGTCTTGGCGTTGAAGGCCTGCAGGAAGCCTTCAGGCGTGCCGGTGAACACCAGGTTGCCCTTGGTGGTCAGCACCCCGCCCCACAGCGGCGCGAAGTTCTTGTGGCGCCAGACTTCCTTGCCGGTCTTCGGGTCGATG
Source organism: Pseudomonas sp. (assembly GCA_036276395.1). GTDB lineage: Bacteria > Pseudomonadota > Gammaproteobacteria > Pseudomonadales > Pseudomonadaceae > Aquipseudomonas. Next base: position 5,225 of record DASUOY010000135.1, on the reverse strand, counting down.
GCGCGCAGCACGCCGATATAGTCCTCGTTCAGCGGCTTGATGGTGAAGCCCGAACCCAGGTAGGCGGCGCCCTTCTTGTAGGCGATGTCCTCGTTCCAGATATCCATGCCCCACTCGTTGCTCGGCACGTAGAACAGCCCGGTGTCCTGGCTGTAGGCCATCGGCATCCAGTTCTTGGCGCCGAGGAAGGCCGGCGCGGCGAACACGCTCTTGCCCTTGGTTTCGCCGCCCGGCGCGCCTGGACGGTTGCTGTCGTCGTAGATCGGCCGGCCATTCTTGTCCAGGCCCTTGGCCCAGGTGATCTTGTCGACGAAGGGGAAGCCGCGGATAAACTTGCCGTTGGTGCGATCGAGCACATAGAAGAAGCCGTTGCGGTCGGCGGTGGCCGCGGCCTTGATGGTCTTGCCGCCTTCCTGGTAGTTGAACGACACCAGTTCGTTGACCCCGTCGAAGTCCCAGCCGTCATGCGGGGTGGTCTGGAAGTGCCACTTGATGCTGCCGTCGTCCGGGTTCAGGGCCAGGCGCGAGGACGAGTAGAGGTTGTCGCCGGGGCGCAGGTGCGAGTTCCACGGCGCCGGGTTACCGGTGCCGAACAGCAGCAGGTTGGTTTCCGGGTCGTAGTAGCCGCCCAGCCACGGCGCCGCGCCGCCGGTCTTCCACAGGTCGCCCGGCCAGGTCTTGCCGGCTTCGCCGCCGCTGATGCCGTTCTCCACGGCCTTGCCGTCCTTGTACACATAGCCCATATGGCCTTCCACGGTCGGCCGGCTCCACAGCAGCTCGCCGTTCTTCGGGTCGTAGGCTTCGATCTTGCCGACCACACCGAATTCGCCACCGGACACCCCGGTGATCAGCTTGCCGTTGACCACCAAGGGCGCGGCGGTAATCGAATAGCCGGCCTTGTGATCGGCAACGTTCTTGCGCCATACCACCTTGCCGGTGTCCTTGTGCAGCGCCACCAGCTTGGCGTCCAGGGTGCCGAAGATCACCAAGTCGCCATACAGCGCCACGCCGCGGTTGATCACGTCGCAGCAGGGGCGGATATCTTCCGGCAGGCGCGCATCGTATTGCCACAGCTCGCGGCCGGTGCGCGCGTCCACGGCGAACACCCGCGAATAGGAGGCGGTAACGTACATCACGCCGTCCTTGATCAGCGGCTGGGCCTGCTGACCGCGCTGCTTCTCGCCACCGAAGGACAGGGTCCAGACCGGGCGCAGGTCCTTGACGTTGTCGACATTGAGGGTAGCCAGCGGGCTGTAGCGCTGCCCTTGCAGGCCCATGCCGTTGGTTACCACCTCACCCGGGGTTTTCACATCGTCGAGGAGGTCCTGGTCGGTCACGGCCCAGGCCGCCGAACCCGGCATAAGCATGGCGGCACAGAGTGCACTGAGGAGAAAGGGCTGGCGAAGAGCGGAGTGTTTCATTGCGGCTACCTCTGCGGGTTAATTGTTATCACCGGGAAGTTTTCCCGATCTACCGCAGATTCTTGGGTGCCTGCGCAGGCGCAACAATTGAACGCAGTGCCGACTTTTCTACTCCCTTGGTAGCAGTCCTTGGTAGCAATACCGCACCGCGCAAGCGGCCGCCCCCGTCCCCCGGCACGCCTTAAGTGGCATGCCGGCGACCGTAAAAGAGCATATCCAGGGCCCCGCCCGGGGCTTAGAAAGGCAGCCTACCCACGCCACGGAGAAAGCCCATGGGCCGCGCCATCCTTTATTGCTGCCTGTTGCTCAACTGCCTGGGCAACAGCCTGCTGGCCGATACCCTGAAGATCGGCCTGAACTACCCGCGCACCGGCAACTACAAGGCCGAGGGCCTGGAACTGCGGCGCGGCGCCCTGCTCGCCGTGGAAGAGATCAACCGCGCCGGCGGCGTGCTGGGCCAGCCGCTGCAACTGCTCAGCGCCAACACCGCCTCGCGCGCCGAACAAGCCAGCGCCAATGTCGAGCTGTTCGCCAGGCAGGGCGCACGCATGGTCTTCGGCGGCGCCACCAGCGAGGAAGCCATAGCAGCCGGGCAGCGCGCCCGCGAACTCGGCCTGCTGTACTTCGCCACCTTAAGCTATGCCAACGAGGTCACCGGCCAGGCCGGCCACCGCTACCTGTTTCGCGAGTCCAACAGCGCCTGGATGAGCGCCCGGGTGCTGGGCGAGTACCTGGCCTGGCACCTGCCCCGCCAGCGCTACCACTACATCCTGATCGACGACGCCTGGGGCCGCAGCATGGAAAACGCCCTGCGCCAGGCCACCGGCAGCAGCGACCGCGCCCGCCACGGGCGCAGCACCCTGCCCAAGGGCCCGATCAGCCGCGAGCAATACCGCGCCGTCCTGGCCAAGGCCCAGGCCAGCGGCGCGCAGATTCTGGTGCTGGTGCTGCTGGGGGAAAATCTGCAACGCAGCATGCGCCTGGTGCACAACCTGGGGCTCAAGGAACAGATGCAGGTCATAGTGCCCAACCTCAGCAAGAGCGTGGTGCAGAACACCGGCCCCCTGGTGATGGAAGGCGTGATCGGCACCGAAGCCTGGACCTGGGAAGTACCGCGCCTGGCCAACAACCCCAAGGGCCTGGCCTTCGTCGAGCGCTATATCGAGCAGCACCGCGAATACCCCGGCAGCGCCAGCGCCAGTGCCTATTCGGTGGTCAAGCAGTGGAGCGAGGCGGTGCAGCGCAGCCAGAGCCTGGACAGCGAACGCCTGATCCACAGCCTCGAAGGCCACAGCTACAGCCTGCTCAAGGACCAGCAGCAGTGGCGCGCCTTCGATCACCAGAACGTGCAAAGCATCTACGCCGTGCGCGTGCGCAAGCGCGCCGAGGTGATGAATGATCCGTTCAAGCAGAACTACTTCGAGATCATCCACCGCATGGCCGGCGAACACGCCGCCCCCAGCCTCGACGACTGGCAGCAGGAACGGGACGAGGACTTGCTGTTGCAGTAAGGCCTGTCGCGGATCTGCCGCGCAGCTGCTATAGCGGCGCCCTGAACGCCGCCAACAACACCGCTAGCGCGCGGCCTGCAGCTGGCTCAACGCCGTATCGACCAGGGCAAAAAGGCCGTCGATGGCCTGGGTGGCGCGCTGGAAATAGGTCTTGGCGGCGATCAGCGGTTGTTCCTGGCCGAGCAGCTCCTGCTCGATACAGGCCAGGAAATCCGCCACCACCTGCTCGCACTGCGCCAGGCGCAAGGCCTCGCCCTGCGGGTGCTGCGCCGCATGGCCCTGCAGGGTGGCGAAGGCGCTGGCGGCCAGCAGCTGGATCTTCTGGTAGAGAAAACGCAGGCGCACCCGCTGCTCGGCGCTGCTCTGCCCCGCCGCCGCGATGCCGGTGCCCAGGGCGCGGGCCTGGCCGGCCCACTCGGCGGCCTGCACCACCTCGCGCCAGATGCAGGGCAGATAACCCAGCTCCGCGCGGCCGTTGCTGAGGTCGACTTCGCTGGCCACATCCTCCATCAGAAAGATGCTGTTGCGGATGATCAGGTGATGCTGCGCCAGGTTGTTCGCCGCATCGCTGCTGCGCCCGTCACGCATGCGCGACCAGTGATCGATCAAGCCGTTCCAGGCATCGGTATGGCTGCTGGCCAGTTGCTGGGCGCTGCGGATAGTGCGGTCCAGCTCCTGGCGGGTGCTGGCCAGGTCCTGGCTCAGGCTCTGATCGCCGCACAGCACGCCATTGCTCAGGCCGCGGTGGCGCTGCAAGGCGGCGATCAGGGCGCGCAGCAAGGCCAGCTGGCGAATATTCGCCTGGATCTGCTGCTGCTTCTGCGTACGCAGACGCCGGTGCAGGCCGTAGAACAACAACGCGAGCAGCACCAGGGCGGCACCGCTGGCGAACAACAAGGCGAATCCAGGCATGGCGCTTACCCCGTCAGATGGGCCAGATGGTGGGCGATGGTGCGGGCCTGATCGGCCGCCTGCAGGTTGTCGACATTGCCCTGGCGCACGCGGTCGGCCAGCTCGGCGATTTCCGCCACGGCCTTGCCCTGCTGCTCGGTGCTCACCGCCACCTGGTCGACCTGCTCGGTCAACTGCCGGGTGCGCTGCTGCACCTGGCCCAGCAGCTCGCGCACCGTCGCCGAGCTGTCGGCGCTGCGGTGCGCCAGCGCGGCCAGGTCCGCGACCTGCACCGTGACCTCCTGGATGCGCTGCTGCACCGAATCGATATTGCGGCTGATCTCCGCCGCCGAGTCCTGGCTGTGCTGGGCCAGGCGGCGCACCTCATCGGCCACCACGGCGAAGCCGCGGCCGCTCTCCCCGGCCCGCGCAGCCTCGATGGCGGCGTTCAGCGCGAGCAGATTGGTTTGCGTGGCGATGCCGCGGATGGTGCCGGACATTTCGCTGATGGTGTGCGAGTTGCTGTTCAACTGCAGGATCAGCTCGTTGGTGCCGATGGCCTGCTGCGCCATATCGGACACCTGCTGCACCAAATTGGTGAGCTGGTCGATGCTGTCGGCCAACTGATCGCTGGCCAGCACGCTGGTCTGGCGCGACTCATCGGCCAGGGCCGCCACCTGCACGATGCTGACATTCAACTGCTCCACCGCCGCTGCCGCGACCGTAGCCGATTCGCTCTGGCCCTCGGCATTGCGCGTCACCAGGGCGGCGCTCTGCTCCAGCTCCTGGGAGGAATGGGAGATTTCATCCAGGCGCTGCTGCAGCAGTTGCTGCTGACGCTGCGCCTGCAACAGCCAGTGCTGCAGGCTGCGCCCAAGGCCTTGCAGCAACAGCCATTCGCCGCTCGCACCGCCTTGCTGCAGGCCTTGGGGCGTGGCGCTGTCGCAGAAATCTTGCAAGCGCTGCAGCTCCTCGGCCAGGGACCACAGGCTGGCGATCGCCAGGTAGGCCAGCAAGGCCCACAGCCCCGCCACGGGCAGGCTGGGCCAGGCGTACATCACCACAAACCCCGCCACCGCCAGCAGCACCTGCAGGCGCAGCATGCCGCCGATCCCCATTTCGCGCAGCAACAGCAGCGCCGGATAGCTAAGCCAATTCATCAACCTTTACCCCAAGCCGTAACCCAAAAAAAAGCGCCTGAAGCACTGCGAACTATCCGCAGCGGGTCCAGGCGCCATTGCCTTGCAGGAGCGAGTCCCGTTGGTCTGATGCTTTAGCTACGCAAGAGTGATGCCATAGCGCCTGGCTTAGCCAGAGGCTGGCGAAGCCCTGGGTAAAGGGCTTATCTAATGAGGCAGCAGCACAGGCCGCTGGACGGGAGCCACGCGGGCCGACCTGTCAT
>DASUOY010000134.1:0-10186 GCA_036276395.1 Pseudomonas sp. | reverse complement strand
CCCCAGCGCCACCGCGATAGCCAGCGGCAGGGTGTACAGCGGGTCGATGATAAAGATGCTCGACCAGGCCGTGGGTATTGGCATCAGTGGCCAGAACAGCTGGGTGCCGTAGCTGGTAAAGGCGTCCAGCAGCGGGTGGGTGATCAGCACCAGCCAGATCGCCAGAAACAGGCGGCGTGTCGAATACGCAGGGTTAGGTCGCCATCGTCGTATCAGCCAGGTCAGCAGCAGGGCAAGGCCGCTGAGGACGAACAGGGAATGGCTGAAGCCGCGGTGGTAGGTCATGTCGGCCACGGCGTCGCCGTAGTCGATGATCACGTCCAGATCTGGCAGGGTGCCGAGCATGGCGCCGTAGAGCAGGGCCTTGCGTCCTTGCCAGCGGCCGAGCAGTGCACCCTGGATGCTGGCGCCGAGCACGGCTTGGGTAATCGAATCCATCGCGTTGGGTCTCGGGCTGAACAGAAGGCTAAGTTAACCGAGCCGCAGCGCCATGGCTGCGGCTAATGTTCAAGCAAAGATTTCAGTTGGCGCGGCCGTAGCAGGTTATTGCGCCTGCTGCGGCCGGCGATTGTGCTAGAGCTTAAAGAAGCTGACCTTGTCGCTCAGGCGATTGGCCAGGGTCGCCAGCTCGCGGCTGGAAGAGGCCACCTGGGCGGAGCCGGCCGAGGTTTCCAGGGTGGCGTTGTGGATGCGGTTGATGTTCTGGTTGACCTCTTCGGCCACCGCGCTCTGTTCTTCCGAGGCGCTGGCGATCTGCGCGTTCATATCGTTGATGGCCGTCACTTCGGTGCGGATCTTGTTCAGCGCGCTTTCCGCCAGGCCGGTCTGTTCCACGGTCTGCTGGGCCAGTTGGCGGCTGCTGCGCATCACCTCGGCGGCCTTGCCGGCGCCGTCCTGCAGCTTGCCGATCATGCCGCGGATTTCCCGGGTGGAGTCCTGGGTGCGGGTGGCCAGGGAGCGCACCTCGTCGGCCACCACGGCGAACCCACGCCCATGCTCGCCGGCCCGCGCCGCTTCGATGGCGGCATTGAGCGCCAGCAGGTTGGTCTGCTCGGCGATGGCGGTGATCACCTCGATGATCTTCTCGATGTTCTCGCTGTCGCTGGACACCTGCTGCACGCTTTCGGCGGCGCTTTCCAGGATTTTCGCCAGGTTCTGGATGGCGCTGGCCGTTTCGCTGACCACGCGGTTGCCGGTGGCCACTTCACTGTCGGCGGTGCGGGTGGCAGAGGCGGCGCTGGCGGCGTAACCGGCCACCTCATTGACGGTGGCGGCCATCTGGTTGATCGCCGTGGCCATCTGTTCGGCTTCGCTCGATTGCAGGCGGATCTGCTGGTTGTTGCTGTCCGAGGTGGTCAGCAGCTGCTCGGACGACAGGCTCAGCTCACCCGCGGCGCTGCGTACCTGGGCGATGGTGTCGCTCAGGCGCCCGAGCATATTGTGCAGGGCGCCCATGACGCTGTGCGGGTAGCGGGTGTCGATGCGCTGGTTCAACTCGCCTGCGGCCAGGCGCTGGATGGCTTGGGCCACTTCATGGGGTTCGCCGCCCAGGGTCGATTTCAGCTTGCCGATAATCAGCAGTGACACGCCTACGCTCAGGGCGATGGCCACCGCCGTGACCAGCAGAATCAGCAGGCGAAAGCCGCCAGCCGCCTCACGCACCGCGCCGATATCCTGGCTGATAGCCTGCTCTTCATGGTCGATAAAGGCGTTGATGCGCTTGAGCCATTCGCTGTAGGCCGGCGATACCTCGCTCAGCAGCAAGGCCTGGGCGCCCGCAATATCGCCGGCCTGGCGCTGGCCAATCAGGCGCTCGGTGAGGGCCAGGGTGCTGCGTTCGATATCCTTGATGTCGTTCAGCAGTTTCTCTTCGGTCGGCGTCGGCTCGCCCGCGGCAAACAGGCTGTCCATCACCTGCGCGGATTGCTGGTAATAGGCATGCAGGCGGGCGATCTCGCCGAGGTGGCGGTTCAGCTCCTGGGCGTTGTCCACCAGTACCGCATCGCGGATGGAGATGGCGCGATCATGCACGCTGCCGCGAAAGTTGATGGCATGGCGCTGGCGCACGGTGGCCCCTTCGCTGATGGCGGTCAGCGTGCTGTCGATAAAGCCGACCCGCTGCATGCCGATCAGGGTGATCAGGATCATCAGCGACAGGATCAGGCCGAATCCCAGGCCCAGGCGCTGGGCGATGCTCAATTGTGCTTGCATGCAGTTCTCTCCTGTTGCCGCAGCGGGCGGCTACGAACGGGTGCGACTGGTTAAGTTTGATGGCAGGGTGCCAGTGTTTTAAACTTATACACGAGTATGATGTTGTACAGCTATTTATGTTTTCAATGGGCTGTACGGCAATTGTCAATGAGGCTCTGGCTGAATTTCTTGTACAGCCTGGGCAATAAGGTGCTGGCGACGTGACGCTTGCGGTTATCCTTGCTGCCTGACCTGGCCGAGGCTGCTGCATGCTGGTTATTTCCCATAGCGTCCACCTGGCGGATGCTGAAATCGAGTTGACCGCCATCCGCGCCCAGGGCGCCGGTGGGCAGAACGTCAACAAGGTGTCCAGCGCGGTGCACCTGCGCTTCGACAGCCAGGCTTCCAGCTTGCCGCCGTTCTACAAGGAGCGCCTGTTGGCGCTGCGCGACAGCCGTATCACCGACGAAGGCGTGGTGATCATCAAGGCTCAGCAGTACCGCACCCAGGAGCAGAACCGTGCGGATGCTTTGGAGCGTCTGGCCGAACTGATCCGAAGCGCCGGCAAAACCGAAAAAGCCCGCCGCCCAACCAAGCCGACCCTGGGCTCGAAAAAGCGCCGTCTGGAGGGCAAGAGCAAGCGCGGGGCGATCAAGGCGGGCAGGGGCAGGGTGGATTTTTGAATGCGCCTATAAATCAGGCGTGGCGGTGCTGCACCTCGCTCGCCGACTCCTGGCGTGCATGGCGCATCACCTGATAGGAGGAGGTGGCTGCCAGGCCGGCCATGATGCGGGCCACCAGCAGGTCGGGCCAGGCGCTGCCGGTGCCGAATACGCCGAGGGCGGCCAGCAGCACGGCCAGGTTGCCCAGGGCATCGTTGCGCGAGCACAGCCAGACGCTGCGCATATTGCTGTCGCCCTCGCGGTAGGCGTAGAGCAGGGCGGCCACGCCGACATTGGCCAGCAGGGCCAGGCTGCCGACCACGCCCATGGTCGGTGCGTCCGGCACCTGGCCGCTGAGCAGGTGCCAGATCGCCGCGACCAACACGCCAACGCCGAATACCAGCATCGACAGGGCCTTGAATAGCGCGGCTCTGGCGCGCAGGGTCAGGCTCATGCCCAGCACCAGCAGGCTGATGCCGTAGTTGGCGGCGTCGCCGAGAAAGTCCAGCGAGTCCGCCAGCAGCGCCACCGAGTCGGCGCGCACACCAGCGAGGATTTCTACCCCGAACATGCCCAGGTTGATTGCCAGGGCCGCCCAGAGAATCTTGCGGTAGCGCTTGCTGAGGCGGGTAGTTTCGCAGCTCGATGCTGTGTTGCAGCAATTGGCGCCCATAAGGCTTCTCCTGAAAGGGTATGAGCAGTACGCTAAACCCTGTAGTCGCTACGGAGTCAAGCCATGGGCAAGCCACTCACCATCAGTGGGTTGAGCCGCGAGAGCGGGGTCAATCTGGAAACCATCCGCTTCTACGAGCGCAGCGAACTGTTGCCGGTGCCCAGGCGCAGCGCCTCGGGTTATCGCCACTATGATGAGGACGATATCCGTCGGGTGCGCTTTATCCGTCGTGGCCGCGAGTTGGGTTTCAGTCTGGAGGAAATCCGCGCTCTGCTGGGCTTGGCCAGCCAGCCGCAAAATCCCTGTGTCGAGGCGGATCGGCTGGTGCAGGAGCATCTGCTCGCCATCGACGCGCGTATCCGTGACCTGCAGGCGATGAAGGTCGAGCTGGGCAAGCTGGCCGGCTGCGACAGTGCCCGGGCCGAACACTGCCGGTTGCTGGAGGCGCTGGATAGCCGCAGCTGCTGCGCGGATGAGCAAAGGTATGCGAGTGTGGGTTAGGTTTTGTTGTTTTTACAACAAAATATCGAGGCGATTGCTGGCTATTCCCGTGCTTGAGTGGCAGTATTTTGTTTTTAATTATAAAAATATGGCTTATTCAGCCAGGAGTCGACACTATGCATCCGCGCGTCCTTGAGGTAACCGAGCGCCTGATCGAGCGCAGCCGCGCCACCCGCGAGCCCTACCTGGCGATGATTCGCGCGGCGGCCAGCGAAGGGCCGCAGCGCGGCAAGCTGCAGTGCGCCAACTTCGCCCACGGCGTGGCCGGTTGCGGCAGCGCGGACAAGCAGACCCTGCGCCTGATGAATGCGGCCAACGTGGCGATTGTTTCTGCTTATAACGACATGCTCTCGGCGCACCAGCCCTATGAGAACTACCCGGAGCGGATCAAGCAGGCCCTGCGCGAGGTCGGCTCGGTGGGCCAGTTCGCCGGTGGCGTGCCGGCCATGTGTGATGGCGTGACCCAGGGCGAGCCGGGCATGGAGCTGGGCATCGCCAGCCGCGAGGTGATCGCCATGGCCACCGCCGTGGCGCTGTCGCACAACATGTTCGATGCCGCGCTGTATCTGGGGATTTGCGACAAGATAGTCCCCGGCCTGCTGATGGGCGCCCTGCGTTTCGGCCATCTGCCGACCCTGTTCGTGCCAGCCGGGCCCATGCCCTCGGGGCTGTCGAACAAGGAAAAGGCCGACGTACGCCAGCGCTATGCCGAGGGCAAGGCCAGCCGCGACGAGCTGCTGGAGGCGGAGATGAGCGCCTACCACAGCCCCGGCACCTGCACCTTCTATGGCACCGCCAACACCAACCAGCTGCTGATGGAGGTGATGGGCCTGCACCTGCCGGGCGCCTCGTTCGTCAACCCCAACACGCCGCTGCGCGATGCCCTGACCCACGAGGCGGCGCAGCAGGTCACTCGCCTGACCAAGCAGAGCGGGCAGTTTATGCCGCTGGGCGAAATCGTCGACGAGCGCTGCCTGGTCAATGCCGTGGTGGCCCTGAGCGCCACCGGCGGCTCGACCAACCACACCCTGCATATGCCGGCCATTGCCCGCGCCGCCGGTATCCAGCTGACCTGGCAGGATATGGCCGACCTGTCCGCCGTGACCCCGACCCTGGCCCACGTCTATCCCAACGGCAAGGCCGATATCAACCACTTCCAGGCCGCTGGCGGCATGCCTTTGCTGATCCGCGAGCTGCTGGCCGCCGGGCTGCTGCATGAGAACGTCAACACGGTGGCCGGCCATGGGCTGTCCCGCTACACCAGTGAGCCGTTCCTTGAGGATGGCCGGCTGGTCTGGCGCGACGGCCCGCACAAGAGCCATGACGAAAGCGTGCTGCGCCCGGTGGCCAATCCCTTCTCCGTCGAGGGCGGCCTGCGCCTGATGCAGGGCAACCTGGGGCGCGGGGTGATGAAGGTTTCCGCCGTGGCCCTGGATCATCAGGTGGTCGAGGCGCCGGCGCGGGTGTTCGAGGACCAGCAGGAGCTGGCCGATGCCTTCCAGGCCGGCGAGCTGGAACACGATTTCGTCGCGGTGATGCGCTTTCAGGGGCCGCGCAGCAACGGCATGCCGGAGCTGCACAAGATGACGCCCTTTCTCGGCGTGTTGCAGGACCGCGGCTTCAAGGTGGCGCTGGTCACCGACGGGCGCATGTCCGGCGCCTCGGGCAAGATCCCGGCGGCCATCCACGTCTGCCCCGAGGCCTTTGACGGTGGCCCGCTGGCCAGGGTGCGCGATGGCGACCTGATCCGCGTCGATGGCCACACTGGCGAGTTGCGCGTGCTGCTAAGCGATGCCGAGTTGGCCGCGCGGGAACCGGCGCGCGGCACCCTGGACAATGCCGTGGGCTGCGGCCGCGAGCTGTTCAGCTTTATGCGCCTGGCCTTCAGCTCGGCGGAGCAGGGCGCCAGCGCCTTTACCAGCAGCCTGGAGTCGCTCAAGTGAAACTGGCCCTGGTCGGCGATATCGGCGGCACCAATGCGCGCTTCGCCCTGTGGCAGGGCAACCAGCTGGAGTCGGTGCGGGTGCTGGCCACGGTCGACTACCCGGGGCCGGAGGCGGCGATCCGCGCCTACCTGGCCGAGCTTGGCTTGGCGCCGGGGGGCGTGGATTCGGTATGCCTGGCCTGCGCCGGGCCGGTCAGTGGCGACCTGTTTCGCTTTACCAACAACCACTGGCGCATCAGCCGCGCGGCCTTTTGCCGCGAGTTGCAGGTGCGCGAGCTGCTGCTAATCAACGATTTCTCCGCCATGGCCCTGGGCATGACCCGCCTGGGCGAGCACGAGCGCATCAGCATCTGCCCCGGCGAGGCGCAGGCCGATCGCCCCTGCGTGGTCATAGGTCCGGGCACCGGGCTGGGGGTCGGCACCTTGCTGGCATTGGCCGATGGCAGCTGGCAGGCCTTGCCGGGTGAGGGCGGGCATGTCGATCTGCCGATCGGCAATCCGCGCGAGGCCGAGCTGTGGCAGCAGCTGTATCGCCAGCTCGGCCATGTGCGCGCCGAGGACGTGCTCAGCGGCGGCGGCCTGCTGGTGCTCTATCAGGCCATCTGCGCCCTGGATGGGCACCGCCTGGCCCTGCACTCGCCGGCCGAGGTGACGGCGGCGGCGCTGGCCGGCGACCCGGTGGCCGCGGCGGTGCTGGAGCAGTTCTGCTGCTGGCTGGGGCGCGCCGCCGGCAACAATGTATTGAGCCTGGGCGCCCGCGGCGGTGTGTATATTGTCGGCGGCGTGGTGCCGCGCTTTGCCGAGTTTTTCCGCCACAGCGGCTTCGCCAGAAGCTTCAGTGAAAAGGGCTGCATGAGCCATTACTTCGCCGGCATCCCGGTCTGGCTGGTGACCGCCGAATACCCGGGGCTGATGGGCGCGGGCGTGGCCTTGCAGCAAGCTTCTGTGTAGGGTGCGCCGTGCGCACCGTCTGCGATTACTGGTGCGCGTGGCGCACCCGACAACAATGAGGAAGGCCCGCTGTGAGCCAGCCCGGTAAATCCATTCTGCTGGTCGACGATGACCAGGAAATTCGCGAGCTGCTGCACACCTACCTGAGCCGCGCCGGCTTTGCGGTGCGCACCGTTGCTGATGGCGCCGGCTTTCGCCAGGCGCTGTGCGCCGAGCTGGCCGACCTGGTGATTCTCGATGTGATGCTGCCCGACGAGGATGGCTTCAGCCTGTGCCGTTGGGTGCGTGAGCACCAGCGTTTCGCCCAGGTGCCGATCATCATGCTCACCGCCAGCTCGGATGAAACTGATCGGGTGATCGGCCTGGAGCTGGGCGCCGACGACTACCTGGGCAAGCCCTTCAGCCCCCGCGAATTGCTGGCGCGGATCAAGGCCCTGCTGCGCCGCGCCCATTTCACCCAGGAGCGCGGCAGCGAGGTGCTGGCCTTCGCCGAGTGGCGCCTGGATATGGTCAGCCACCGGCTGTTCCATAGCGACGGCGAGGAGGTGATTCTCTCCGGCGCCGACTTCGCCCTGCTCAAGCTGTTTCTCGATCACCCGCAGCAGATCCTCGACCGCGACACCATAGGCAACGCCACCCGCGGCCGCGAGGTGATGCCGCTGGAGCGCATCGTCGATATGGCGGTCAGCCGCCTGCGCCAGCGCCTGCGCGATACCGGCAAGCCGGCGCGGCTGATCCGCACGGTGCGCGGCAGCGGTTACCAGTTGGCGGCGGCGGTTGGCCCCTATGTCGGCGATTAGCCTGCGCAAGCTGCTGGGGCTGCCGCGCTCGCTGCTCGGGCGCATGCTGCTGCTGACCCTGCTGGTGGTGTTGCTGGCCCAGGCGCTGTCCAGCCTGATCTGGGTCTCGCAGTTGCGCGCCAGCCAGATGCAGGGCCTGCTCACCAGCTCGCGCAGCCTGGCGCAGTCGATGGCCGCCAGCGTCAGCTATTTCCGCTCGCTGCCCCTGGGCTACCGGCCCATGGTCCTCGACCAGCTGCGCAATATGGGCGGCACGCGCTTCTTCGTCTCGCTCAACGACAAGCCGCTCAGCATGCAGGTGCTGCCGGAGACCCCGCGCAAACGCGCGGTGCTGGATGCGGTGGACGCCACCCTGCGCGAGCGCCTGGGCAAGGATCTGGACCTGTTGGTGCAGTTCGTCAGCCCGGACGATCTGCGCATCTTCAACAACGCCCTGAAACTCGACGAACTACCGCGTTCCTGGGCTCACTATGCCCTGAGCCTGGAGCCGCTCAATCCACCGGTGCTGGTCACCCAGATCCAGATCGCCCCGGGCCAGTGGCTGTACCTCGCCTCCCTGATGCCCGAGCCCTATGTCAGCCTGGAGCAGCAGGGCCTGCCGGCCCAGCAGCTATGGTTTATCATCCTCACCAGCAGTTTTCTGCTGCTGTTTATCGGCATTCTGGTGCACTGGCAGAGCCGCCCGCTCAAGCGTTTGGCGGTGGCGGCGCGGGAAATGTCCCTGGGCAGCGAAGTGCAGCCCTTGCCGGAGGCCGGCGGCAGCGAGGTGGTGGAGGTCAGCCGCGCCTTCAACGCCATGCGCGAGCGCATCGGCCGCTACCTGCGCGAGCGCAGCCAGCTATTCAGCGCCATTTCCCATGACCTGCGCACCCCCATCACGCGCCTGCGCCTGCGCGTCGAGCTGCTCGACGACGAGGCCGTGCAGGCCAAGTTCAGCCGCGATCTGGACGAGCTGGAGATGCTGGTCAAGGGCGCGCTGCAGTGCGTCAAGGACACCGATATCCACGAGAATATCGAGCCGGTGGAACTCAACCAGTTGCTCAACTGTGTGATCGAGCCCTACCTGGCGCCGCAGGGCAACGGCCGCGTCACGCTCGATGGCCAGGCGCTGGCGCCTTATCCGGGCAAGCCCCTGGCGCTCAAGCGCTGCATCGGCAACCTGGTGGACAACGCGCTGAAATACGGCGAACGCGCCCATCTGCATATCGAGGACGACATCGACGCCTTTGTCTTGCATGTCGACGACGAAGGCCCGGGGGTGCCCGAGCAGCGCCTGGAGCAGGTGTTCGAGCCGCATTTCCGCCTGGCCGGGCAGCAGCAGGGCTACGGCCTGGGCCTGGGCATCGCACGCAATATCGCCCACAGCCACGGCGGCGAGGTGAGCCTGCGCAACCTGCGCGAAGGCGGCCTGCGGGTGACCCTGGTGTTGCCGCGCTTTGCCTAGGCTGGGTTAAGCGCAGCGCTACCCATCGAGCCACGAGGTTTCGCGGCCATGCACCGCACCTACAAAGATTCCAGGCCGTTCAGGCTCTTATGTAACCATTCCGTGACCTTTGCGCATCCCTTCGTTACCCGCCGGGCATTGGCCCTTGGTTAGACTCGATTCCAGCGCAAGCACCAGACTTGCCCGTGAATAACAACAATAAAGGTACTGCTCATGAATGCGATCTCCCGCCTGGCTACCGCTATCTCCCTGGTCTCCCTGCTGCCGCTGGCCGCCCATGCCGGCGAAGTGGAAGTGCTGCACTGGTGGACCTCAGGTGGCGAAAAACGCGCCGCCGATACCCTGCAGAAACTGGTCGAGGCCAAGGGCCACAGCTGGAAGGACTTCGCCGTCGCCGGCGGTGGCGGTGAAGCGGCCATGACCGTGCTGAAAACCCGCGCCGTGTCCGGCAACCCGCCGGCCGCCGCGCAGATCAAGGGCCCGGATATCCAGGAGTGGGGCGGCCTGGGCCTGCTCGCCGACCTCGATCAGGTGGCCAAGCAGGCGGGCTGGGACCAGCTGCTGCCGCCCCAGGTGGTCGAGGTGATGCAGTTCGACGGCCACTATGTGGCGGTGCCGGTCAATGTGCACCGGGTCAACTGGCTGTGGATCAACCCCGAGGTGTTCGCCAAGGCCGGCGCCACGCCGCCGACCACCCTCGACGAATTCTTCGCCGCCGCGGAAAAGCTCAAGGCCGCCGGCTTTATGCCCCTGGCCCACGGCGGCCAGCCCTGGCAGGACAGCACCGTATTCGAGGACCTGGCCTTTAGCATCCTCGGCCCCAAGGACTTTCGTCAGGCCTTTGTCGAGCTCGATGAGAGCGTGCTGACCGGCGCCAAGATGGTCGAGGTGTTCGCCGCCCTGCAGAAACTGCGCGGCTATGTCGATGCCAACGCCGCCGGGCGCGACTGGAACAGCGCCACCGCCATGCTGATCAACGGCAAGGCCGGCATGCAGATCATGGGCGATTGGGCCAAGAGC
>DASUOY010000133.1:0-4545 GCA_036276395.1 Pseudomonas sp. | reverse complement strand
CATCACCGACCTGGGCAACGGCAATTTCGTGGTCTACAGCCGCTTGTCCTATGGGCCAGGCACTGTTGTATTCGCCGGCTCAGTCATTTTCGGCAATAGCAATGCGCCCGTCGTCGGGGTTGCCGATGCCAGCAACACCCTCTATGGCAGTGCGCCCTTAGATCAGCTGGGCCGGTATGGCATTACTGTCCTCCCCAATCACGACTATGTCGTATCGTACTCCGCTTGGGACGGCATTGACGGCTCCCAGGCGAACAGCGGTGCCGTCATCATCGGCAGCGGTAGCACCGGGGTAGTGGGTTACGCTTCGGCCAGCAATGCCCTGCTGGGCCAGCAGGCCGGCGACCAGGTGAGCTCTGGTGGCATCCAGGTTCTGGCGGGCAACGATTTCCTGGTGCGCTCCCCGAATGCCCAGGTCAACGGTTTGGGCAGTGCCGGCAGCCTCTGGCTGGTGCAGCGCGGCGCCGACTTCGCCAGTACGCTGAACAACAGCGCCGGTAACCAGGCGATCAGCCCCGGCGCCATCGCCGGTGCCGCCGTGGCCGGCAGCACACTGACCCTGGAGGCCAGCAATAACATTACGGTCAACAGCGCCATTGCCGTGGACGGTGCCCTGAAACTGGTGGCCGGCAATGCCCTGACCCTGAATGCCGGCATCACCTCCCAGGCCACCGGCACCGCCATCGAGCTGGCCGGCCAGACGTTCACCAACAATGTCGGGGCGAACGCCCTGTCCACGCCCAATGGGCGCTGGCTGGTGTGGTCGGGCAATCCCGCCAACGATACCCGGGGCGGGCTGGCCTACGACTTCTAGCAGTACGCCGCGAGCTATGGCAGCACCACGGTGGCGGGCAGCGGCAACGGTTTTCTCTACACCCTGGCTCCTACCCTGACAGCCCAACTCGTCGGCTCCGTCACCAAGACCTATGACGGCACAGCGTCAGCCACCCTGTCGGCGGCCAATTATTCGCTGTCGGGCAGCATCGATGGCGATACGGTGCTACTGAGCACGCCGACGACGGGCAGCTACGACAGCCCCAACGTAGGCACCGGCAAAACGGTGACCTCCGCCGGACTGAACATTGTCAGCGCTGAAAATGCCGGCAAGCCGGTCTATGGCTACCAGGTTGCCGAGGCGAGCGGTGAGGTGGGCACCATCGATCCGCTGGCAACCACCGCCAATGAGCAGAGCAGCGCCTCTGGCACAGCTTGGTCGTTGCTGCTTGCCGAAGATCAGGGCGCGGTGGCCGACGAGGTATTGGTTGCCGAGGTGCTGCAGGTTGATGCTGGCGGCATGCGGCTTCCCTCGGGGCTTGCAGACTACAGCGTCAAATAAAAGGGCGATGCCTGAGCCTATCAATCAGGCAGATCCATAAAAAATGCCGTTCGCCAGCCAGGGGAACGGCATTTTTTATCACGCAGATATGAGTCTCAGCGCCGCGCCGGCACCGGGCGGGTGCGGCCGCTGCCGTCGATGGCGACGAAGACGAACACCGCCTCGGTGACCTTGCGCCATTCGCTGGACAGCGGGTCGTCGCTCCACACCTCGACCAGCATCTGGATCGAGCTGCGGCCCACTTCCACGGTCTGGGTATAGAAGGACAGTTGCGCGCCAACCGCCACCGGCACCAGGAAGGCCATGCGGTCGATGGCCACGGTGGCCACGCGGCCACCCGCCACCTTGCTGGCCATGGCGGTGCCGGCCAGGTCCATCTGCGATACCAGCCAGCCGCCGTAGATATCGCCGAAACCGTTGGTTTCACGCGGCAGCGCGGTGATCTGCAGGGCCAGGTCGCCTTGCGGGATGGGGTCTTCCTGTTCGAAATCGTGCATCGGCATGGGCTCGCGGCGCAGTTGTTGTTATTGGCGCTTGGCAGGGCGTGGAGCAGCGGCGAGTCGGGCTCGCGTCAGCCTCGTCGCGGCCTGCGCGCCCGCGATGGCGCGGGCGTTGCGAGTATAGCGACTCGGCGGTCGCAGGGCGACCATGGCACTTGGCCTGCGGCAAATGGGCACTGCTGGCGGGGTGGGTGAAAAACCCTGTTACGTTCATCTAACTGTCATATTGATTGCATAGAGTCGTCATACGGCCTGCGGATACTTGGCCCCGTTCAATCCAACCCTAGTTTTTCAGGAGTAAGGCATGAAACTTAAGCGTTTGATGGCGGCCATGACTTTTGTCGCCGCTGGCGTTGCCACCGCCACTGCGGTTGCTGCTGTCGACCCGGCTCTGCCGAGCTACACCAAGACTTCCGGCGTATCGGGCAACCTGTCCAGCGTGGGCTCCGACTCCCTGGCCAACCTGATGACCCTGTGGGCCGAAGAGTTCAAAAAGGAATACCCGAACGTCAACATCCAGATCCAGGCCGCCGGCTCTTCGACCGCGCCACCCGCGCTGACTGAAGGCACCGCCAACCTCGGCCCGATGAGCCGGGCGATGAAGGATGCCGAGATCCAGGCGTTCGAAGAGAAATACGGCTACAAGCCGACTGCCGTACCGGTGGCCATCGACGCCCTGGCGGTGTTCGTGCACAAGGACAACCCGATCAAGTCCCTGGACATGGCTCAGGTTGACGCGATCTTCTCCAGCACCCGCCTGTGCGGTGGCGCCAGCGATATCAAGACTTGGGGCGACGTGGGCATGACCGGCGAGTGGGCGACCAAGCCGATCCAGCTGTTCGGTCGTAACTCGGTATCCGGCACTTACGGCTACTTCAAGGAAGAAGCCCTGTGCAAAGGCGACTTCAAGGCCAACGTCAACGAGCAGCCGGGTTCGGCTTCCGTGGTGCAGTCGATCTCCAGCACCATCAACGCCATCGGTTACTCGGGCATCGGCTACAAGACTTCCAGCGTGAAGACCGTACCGTTGTCGAAGAAAGGCGGCGAAGCCTTTGATGCCAACGAAGCCAACGCCCTGGCTGGCAAGTTCCCGCTGGCGCGCTTCTTCTACGTTTACGTCAACAAGGCGCCGAACAAGCCGCTGAGCCCGCTGGACGCCGAGTTCGTCAAGCTGGTGCTGTCCAAGCAAGGCCAGGAAGTTGTCGTCAAAGACGGCTACATCCCGCTGCCGAGCAAAGTGGTCGAGAAGACCATGAAGGAACTGGGTCTGTAAGAATCGCCTGACTGGCTAGGGCGCCAAAAAATGCTCGGGAACCCTCTTTAACGTCGCGCAGCGACGGCCAGAAGGGTGGTCGCCAGGGATGGCCAGACCATTAAGTAAGTCGCATGCCCGCCTTCGTTTACGACAGGCGGGCTTTGCTTTGTCAGCGCACTGTAACTTTTCTGTCATACAGAGCAGCTAGAGTTAGCGCCTCGTATAGCGACAGAACTCCAGATGGCGCGCTCATGGCCGCGCAGAGACGCTCTTACCTATGAATGACTTGGCTAGTGAAACCATGACCGCCTCATCCAAATCCCTCGGGCTGGACTTCAATACCCCGGCCCTGCAGCGCAAGCGGCGGATCCGCGCGCTGAAAGACCGCTTCGCGCGCTGGGCGGTTTCCGTCGGCGGCCTGGCGGTGCTCGGCGCCATCACCCTGATCTTCTTCTACCTGGCCTATGTGGTGCTGCCGATGTTCCAGGGCGCCAGCCTGGACAGCAGCAAGCCGATGCAGGCTGCCTGGCTCAAGGAGGCTGGCACGCCGCTGCTGCTGACCCTGGAAGAGCAGAACCAGATGGCCATGCGCCTGGACCAGAACGGCCAGGTGCAGTTCTTCGATGCGAAGAAGATGCATCCGCTGAGCAGCGTGCAGCTGCCGATCCCGGCCGATGTGCAGATTGCCTCGGTCGGCCAGGACCAGCCAGGCAGCAACCGCGTCGCCCTGGGCCTGTCCAACGGCCAGGTGCTGGTGTTCCAGCATGTCTACAAGATCACCTACCCCAACGATGTGAAGACCATCGCGCCGAGCATCGAGTATCCGTTTGGCGAGGCGCCGATCGAGCTCGATGCCCAGGGCCGCGCGCTGGATCACGTCGGTCTCAGCCTGAACAGCGGCACCCTGATGCTGGCTGCTTCCACCGGCACCGAGCTGCATGTGCTGAGCCTGGGCCGCGAAGAAAACATGATGACCGGCGAGGTGACCCTCAGCGAAGAGCGCGTCGCCCTGCCGCAGATCGCCGAGCCGATCAAGGCGCTGATCATCGACCCGCGCCACCTGTGGCTGTATGTGGTCAACGGCCGCGCCACCGCCGATGTCTTCGACATGCGCAGCAAGACCCTGAATGGCCGCTACAAGCTGCTGGCCGATGGCAAGCTGGAAGTCAGCAACGCCACCTCGCTGCTCGGCGGCATCTCGCTGATGATCGGCGACAGCAGTGGCGCTATCGCCCAGTGGTTTATGGTGCGCGAGGACGATGGCAAGGCGGTGCTGAAGTCGATCCGCAGCTTCCAGCTGGCCGACAGTCCTATCGTGCAGATTCTCCCGGAGGAGCGCCGCAAGGGCTTCTTCGCCCTGGATGCCAAGGGCAACCTGGGTATCTTCCACAGCACCGCGCACCGCACCCTGCTGGTCGAGCCGGTCGCCGAGGGCCAGGCCCTGGCCGCCCTGT
>DASUOY010000132.1:0-6000 GCA_036276395.1 Pseudomonas sp. | reverse complement strand
TGGTGCAGCTGGAGCTGCGCGGCATCATCGCCCCGCGTTACGCCTATTTCGCCGAATATCGCTTCAAGTACCTGCTGGAGCCCGAGGCGCTGCTGACCAGGTTCGACGGCGAGCGGCGGCAGTTTGTCGAGGCCCTGATCGCCACCTCGCAGCGCGCGCGCACCTGGTGCACGGTGGATTTCGACCTGCTCTACCAGCAGCACCAGGCCGAGCGCAGCCGGGTGATCAAGGCTTTGGACTATTTTCAGGAGAAGGGCTGGGTCGAGCTGGAAAGCAAGCAGATGACCGAGGTCTACGCGCTGCTCGACCCGGGCTTCGACCCGGCCGCGCTAAGTGCCGAGCTGCATGGCTATTTCAGCCAGCAGGAGGCCAGCGAGATCCGCCGCATCCACGCCATGCTGGCGCTGTTCGAGAGCCCGCAATGCCTTAGTCAGCGCCTGGCCGCCTATTTCGGCGATGGCAACGCGCCGCAGCAGTGCGGGCATTGCTCGGTGTGTCGCGGTCAGGTTACCCGCTTGCCAGCACCGCCCACCCTGCCGGCGCTGGCGGACAAGAATGCGCACCACCTGTGTGATGCTTTTAGCCAGAAATACCGCGAGCTGAAAGGCGCCGAGCCTAGCGCCGAATGCCTGACACGCTTTCTCTGCGGCATCAGCGTGCCGCTGTTTACCAAGCTCAAGGCGCGCCAGCTCGGCGGTTTTGCCGCGCTGGAAGATTATCCCTATGCCCAGGTGCGCCAGTGGCTGCAAGCCGCCCGCTGAAAGGCTGGCCGCCTTTCTGCGGGTGCGCCCGGCGCCCCCTACGGGTTAGCGTTTGGCCTGGGCTACTCGCCGATATCCTCGTTCCATAGCTCGGGCTGCTTGGCGATAAAGTCCTGCATCAGGTGCAGGCATTCGCCGTTCTGCAGCACCTCGAGCTGCACGCCGCGCCCGCTGAGCAGCGCTTCTTCGCCGAGGAAGGTCTGATTTTCGCCGATTATCACCCTGGGGATGCCATAGAGCAGGATCGCGCCGCTGCACATGGCGCAGGGCGAGAGGGTGGTGTAGAGCACGGACTCGCGGTAGACCTGCGCGCTTTGCCGGCCGGCGTTCTCCAGGGCGTCCATTTCGCCATGGCGAATGGCGCTGCCCTGCTGTACCCGGCGGTTGTGCCCGCGGCCGAGAATGCGGCCGTTATGCACCAGCACTGAGCCGATCGGAATGCCGCCTTCGGCCAGGCCCAGGCGGGCTTCCTCGATGGCGGCTTGCATAAATTTGTCCATGGCGCTGCTCCTTTTCGCGGCTGGGAAATCTGTGCGGAACCCTTTATTGCACTTGCGGGCGGGCGGCCTGGCCCTGCTCCAGGGTCCAGGCCAGCAGTTCGCGGGCCAGTTGGTCGCCTGCCTGGCCGAAGGCGTTGACTACCGCGCCGACCGAGCTATCGCGGGCCGCGTGGCTGGCTGCAAAGCGCCGGCTGGCGAGGATGCGCAGGCTGCCGCTCTGCACCAGGCGGGCCTCCAGCAGGATGCGCGCCACCGGGCGCCCCTCCTGATATTCACTGTGGAAGGCGCGCAGGTCGCCGTCCAGCTCCAGATCGGCGTACAGGCGACTTTCGTCGCTGCTGACCGCTCTGATCCGGCCGTCATCGATAAAGGCCTCGATCAGGCGGTCGCGCAGCAGCAGGGGGGCGCGGTCGCTCCAGCGTACGCCCTGGTAGGCGCTGATCTGGTCGCCCGGGGGCAGCACGGCGATCCGCGTGCTGTCGAGCAGCTGGTTGCTGTAGGGCTTGTTCACCCGCAGGGCCCAGTCGCCACGCGGGCCGCTGCTGGGCGCGGGGAGGGCGCTGGCCGGCAGACGATAGATAGTCAGGGCCTCGCTCTTGGGCAATATGCTGCAGGCCGCGAGGGCGCCGCTCAGTAGCAGCAGGCCGATCAGGCGCAATGGGGTCATGGCTTGAATTCCTTGATGCTGTCGCTGCGCAGCAGGTAGCCGGCCGGGTCTTCTTCCAGGCGGCGGGAAAAGGAGCGCAGGGCGCTGAGGGTTTCGCGCAGTTCGATAAGGCTCGGGCCGATCTCGCCGAAGCCCTGCATGCCGCCAGCGAGGGCTTCGCGGTTGTCCGTCAGCAGGCGCTCGATGGTGCTGCTGCTGCGCTCCAGGGAGTTCAGCAGGCGATTGGTATTGGCGAAGGCTTCTTGGCCTGGGCCGCCGAGCAGTTGGTTGGCGTTGCGCATCAGGGCGGCCGTTTCCTGGCTGGCGCTGCTGATCTGCTGCAGGGCCATGCGCAGTTCATCGCGCTGTTCGGCCAGGCCGGCGCTGGTCTGCTCGATATGTTCCAGGGTGCGGCCGATGCGTCCGGCGTTTTCCTCGGAGAACAGCTGGTTGGCGCGGTTGAGCAGGCGGGTGACGCTGATCACCAGGTCTTCGCCGTTGGCCATCAGCCTTGAGAGCGGCGAGGGGTCGGCGATGATTTCCGCGCGCTGTTTACCCTCGCCCTGCAGCAGCGGGCTTTGCGGGCTGCCACCATGCAGCTGGATCAGCGCCGCGCCGGTAATGCCGGTGATCGACAGGCGCGCGCGAGTGTCCTGCTTGATCGGCGTATTGGCCACCACGCGGATCTGCGCGCGCACCTTGCGCGGGTCGTCCGGGTCGAGGCCGAGGCTGATCACATCGCCGACCTTGATCCCGCTGTACTGCACCGCGCTGCCCTGGGACAGGCCACTGACCGCCTCGTTGAAGATCACGTCGTAGTCGTTGAACTCCTTGTCCGAACTGGATTTGCTCAGCCACAGGGCGAAGCCCAGGGCGGCGCTGACCAGCAGCACGGTGAACAGGCCGATCAACACATGATGGGCACGCGGTTCCATTCAGTTGCTCCCCGGCGCGCCGTTGGCGGCCTGTGCGGCGGCGCGTCCACGCGGGCCGTGAAAATAGTCGTGAATCCAGGGGTTGGCGGTGGCGGCCACCCGCTCCAGGCAATCGGCCACCAGCACATGCTTATCCGCCAGCACCGCCACCCGGTCGCAGATGCTGTAGAGGGTGTCCAGATCATGGGTGACCAGAAACACGCTGAGGCCCAGGGCGTCGCGCAGGGTCAGGATCAGCTGGTCGAAGGCCGCCGCGCCAATCGGGTCGAGGCCGGCGGTGGGTTCGTCGAGAAACAGGATCTCCGGCTCCAGGGCCAGGGCCCGGGCCAGCGCGGCGCGCTTGATCATGCCGCCGGACAGTTCGCTCGGGTATTTGTCGCCGGCCTCGCGCGGCAGACCGACCAGGGCCAGCTTGACCTGAGCCAGGCGCTCGGCGGCCGCGCGCGGCAAGCCGGCATGCTCGATCAGCGGCAGGGCGATGTTCTCGCTCACCGTCAGCGAGGAAAACAGCGCGCCGCGCTGGTAGAGCACGCCGCAGCGCCGTTGCAGCTGCGAGCGGCGCTGCGGCGACAGGCTCTGCAACTCCTCGCCGAACACCCGCACGCTGCCGGCGTTCGGCTGGCGCAGGCCGAGAATGCTGCGCAGCAGCACCGATTTGCCGGTACCCGAGCCACCGACCACGCCCAGCACCTCGCCGCGGTACAGCTCCAGGGCCAGGTCCTGGTGCACGGTCTGCGCGCCGAAGCGGTTGACCAACCCGCTCACCTGGATGATCGCCTCGCCCGTCACCAGCCCATCTCCATCAGAAACAACGCGGCCAGGGCGTCCAGCAGTATCACCACGAAGATCGACTGAACCACGCTGGAGGTGGTGCGCTCGCCCACCGACTGGGCGCTGCCGGTGACCTTGAAGCCTTCCAGGCAGCCGATCAGCGCGATCAGAAAGGCGAACACCGGCGCCTTGGCCATGCCCACCAGAAAATGCTTGAGGGCGATATTTTCCTGCAGTATCGCCAGGTACATGGCCGGCGAGATATCCAGGCTCAGGGCGCAGACCACCGCGCCGCCGAGAATGCCACTGAGCATGGCGATAAAGGTCAGCAGCGGCAGGGCGATCAGCAGGGCGAACACCCGTGGCAATACCAGCAGTTCCAGGGGGCTGAGGCCCAGGGTGCGGATGGCGTCGATCTCCTCGTTGGCCTTCATCGAGCCGATCTGCGCGGTAAAGGCGCTGGCCGTGCGCCCGGCCATCAGGATGGCGGTGAGCAGCACGCCGAATTCGCGCAGAAAGGAGAAGGCCACCAGGTCGACGGTGTAAATGCTCGCGCCGAAGTCGGCGAGTATGGTGGCGCCGAGAAAGGCCACCACCGCGCCGACCAGAAAGGTCAGCAGGGCCACTATGGGCACCGCGTTCAGACCGCTCTGTTGCAGGTGAAAGACCAGCGAGGTCATGCGCCAGCGGGTGGGGCGTAGCAAGATGCTGAACAGACTGGCCAGGGTCAGGCCGATAAAACCGAGCAGCGCCACGCATTGCTGGTAGAACTCGTCCACGGCCTGGCCGATCTGCCCGAGCAGTTCGCGCCAGGCGACGACGGGGGTATGGGGGAGCGTGTCGCCGGCCTGGCTTATGGCACTGCCTACCGTCTGCAGCAGGGCCCGACGCTCCTTGCTCAGCCCCGGGGCGCTGGCGGCCAACTCAGCGAGGCGCTGGCTGCCGAGCAGCTCCACCAACAGCGCCGCGCCGGCGGTGTCCAGCGCGCCGAGGGCCTGCAGATCGACGCTGGCCGCGGCGCCCAACTGGCCACGTAACTCGACTACCTGGCGCTCCAGGTCGGCGTAATGGGCCAGCGTCCAGTCGCCACCGATGCGCAAGCCAGCAGGCGCATCCGTGCGGTCTGAATCGAGCGGGGCGATATAGGGGGCTGTACTCATGCGGACAGCTTAACCCTCATGGGGGACGCGTGCCCAGTTGGCGATCAGGCGGGAGAAGTTGATGGTGCAGCCTGCTGATGGGCGAACAAAGCTTGTGGCTTGTCCGCCCGAGCAGGCCCTAGCCGTCGGCGGTGATCTCGGCAATCAGCTCGCGCAGCGTTGCCGCAGCCTCTTCGTTGGCCACCTGGCAGGTGCCGGCATTGGCATGGCCGCCGCCGTTGTAGCTCAGACACAGCTGGCCGACATTGGTTTTGGAGCTGCGGTCGAGAATCGACTTGCCGATGGCGAACACGGTGTTCTGCTGCTTCACGCCCCACATCACATGGATGGAGATATTGCACTGCGGGTAGAGCGCATAGATGACGAAGCGGTTGACCGCGTAGATGGTTTCCTCGTTGCGCAAGTCCAGCACCACCAGGTTGTCGTAGGCGGTGGCACAGCGTTGGATCTGCTCCTTGGCCGAGCGCTGGTGCTCCAGATAGAGCGCCACCCGTTCGTCGACATCCGGCAGTTCGAGAATTTCCGCGATGCCATGGGTCTGGCAGAAGTCGATCAGCTGCATCATCAGCTGGTAGTTGGAGATGCGGAAGTCGCGGAAGCGGCCCAGGCCGGTGCGCGCATCCATGATAAAGCTCAGCAGTTCCCAGCCCTGCGGGTCGAGAATGTCCTCGCGGCTGAATTGCGCGGCGTCGGCCTTGTCCACCGCCGCCATCATTTCGTCCCACTCGCGGGGGAAGGCGTTATGCCCGCCATAGTGCCGCCACACCACCCGCGCCGCCGAAGGCGCATCGGCCTCGATGATGTGGTTGTTCGCCGGCTGGTTGCGGATGGTTTCGCTCAGGTGGTGGTCGAAGGCCAGGTAACAGCCGGCCACATAGGGCAGGTTGGTGGTGATGTCGTTGGCGCTGATCGCCACCTTGCCGTCCTGCATGTCCTTGGGGTGGACGAACAGGATGTCGTCGAGCATGTCGAGCTGCTTGAGCAGCGCGGCGCAGACGAGGCCGTCGAAGTCGCTGCGAGTCACCAGGCGATAGCTGCCGGCGAGCGGCATCACGGAAGTGCTGGGCATGCCTCCAGCATCGGACGGAAAGCCGCTCGACTTGACCCCCGATAGCCTCGGGCGCATGCCCGATCGCCCCTTCCTGCTCACCGGTGAGCGCGCCGCGCTCGGCCTGCTGCGCCGTGAGCACGTGCCAGACGTCACCGTGTGGTTCAACGACCCCGAGG
>DASUOY010000131.1:0-3276 GCA_036276395.1 Pseudomonas sp. | reverse complement strand
GCGGCGCCAGAATCTGTAGCGGCTTGCTATCGGCAAAACCACCGGCCAGGGCCGGGGCGATCAGGCTGGCATCGACCCCGGCCTGCTCGGCCAGGGCCACCACCTCGGCAATCACCAGGGCATTGCAGGCCACTATCATCTGGTTGCACACCTTGGTCACTTGGCCGGCGCCCACCTCGCCCATGCGGGTCAGGCGCTGGCCCAGGTGCGCCAGAATCGGCCGGGCGCGCTCGATATCTTCCTCACGGCCACCGGCCATGATTGCCAGAGTACCGTTGGCCGCCCCCGGGGTACCCCCGGATACCGGCGCATCCATCCAGTGCATGCCGGTACGCGCCAGCAGTTCGGCGGCCATTTCCCGGGTGGCCGCAGGCTCCAGACTGGAGAAATCCACCAGCAATTGCCCAGGCCGCGCGCCTTCGACTATGCCGCCCGGGCCAAACACCACCTCGCGCACCACCTCGGTATTGGCCAGGCAGAGCATCACGATATTGGCCTCGGCGCAGAGCTCGGCGGGGCTCCCGACACAGCGCGCGCCTTGCGCCAGCAGCGGCGCGCATTTGTCCTGGGAGCGATTCCACAGGGTCAAGGGATAGCCCGCGGCCAACAGGCGGCGGGTCATGGGCAGGCCCATCAGGCCAATGCCAGCGAAGGCCAGGGCAGGCAGTGAGGTGGACATAATCGGTCTCCGGCTCAGTGATAGGCCAATCTTAACCTAGAGCGCACCCACGGCAGCCAAGAGCAGACAACACCAGTGCCCTGCCGACACGGCGCCCTAATCCTCTATACTCCGCCGGCTTTCCCCGCTATTGAACCGGAGAACCCCCATGTTGAAATCTACCCTGGCCGCCGCCCTCGGCGTTGCCCTGAGCCTTGGCGCCGTATTCACCCAGGCCGCCGAAACCCTACGCGTATCCGCCATTCCCGATGAAGCCCCCACCGAGCTGCTGCGCAAGTTCAAGCCCCTGGGCGCCTATCTGGAACAACAGCTGGCGATGAAAGTCGAGTTCGTCCCGGTGTCCGACTACGCCGCGGTGGTCGAGGCCATAGCCGCCGACCGTATCGACCTGGACTGGCTGGGTGGTTTCACCTTCGTCCAGACCCACCTGAAAACCGGCAATGCGATCCCCCTGGTACAACGCGCCGAAGACGAGAAATTCACCAGCAAGATCATCAGCGCCGACCCGGCCGTGCAATCGCTGCAGGACCTCAAGGGCAAGACCTTTGCCTTCGGTTCGGTGTCCTCCACCTCCGGCAGCCTGATGCCGCGCTTCTTTATGCTGCAAGACGGCATCAAACCGGAAGAGTTCTTCAGCCGTATCGCCTACTCCGGTGCCCATGACGCCACCGCCGCCTGGGTCCAGGCCGGCAAGGCCGATGGCGGCGTGCTCAACGCCTCGGTGTGGGACAAGCTGGTCGCCGCCGGCAAGATCGACAGCGACAAGGTCAAGGTGATCGCCACCACTCCGCCCTACTTCGATTACAACTGGACGGTGCGTGGCACTCTGGATGCGGGCCTGCGTGACAAGATCCAGGCCGCCTTCCTCGCCCTCGACCCGGCCAACCCCGAGCACAAGGCGATTCTCGACCTGCAGGCCGCCAGCCGCTTTATCCCCACCAAGGCCGAAAACTATCAGGGCATCGAGCAAGCAGCTCGCGCGGCCGGCCTGTTGCAGTGAGTGTCAGCCTCAGCGGCGTGGGCCTGACCCACGCCAACGGCCAGGTTGCGCTCAGCGGCATCGATATCCAGGTACAGAGCGGCGAACGCGTGGCCATTATCGGCCCCTCGGGCGCCGGCAAGACCAGCCTGCTGCGCCTGCTGGCCAGCAACCTGCAACCCAGCAGTGGCCAACTCAGCCTGCTCGACCAGCAGCCCTGGCGGCTCAATAGCGGCCAGCGGCAAAAACTGCGCGCACGCATCGGCCTGATCCACCAGGCCCCGCCGCTGCCACCCCGGCAACGGGTGGTGACCGCGGTGCTGGCCGGCAAGCTGGGCCAGTGGTCTCTGGGCAAGAGCCTGCTCAATCTGCTCCACCCCCTCGACCTGCCCGGCGCCCAGGCGGCGCTGGCGCGCCTGGATCTGGCAGACAAACTGTTCGAACGCTGCGATCAATTGTCCGGCGGCCAGCTGCAACGGGTCGGTATCGCCCGGGTGCTCTATCAGGCCCCCGAACTGATACTCGCCGACGAACCGGTATCGGCCATGGACCCGGTGCTGGCCGGACATACGTTGAGCGTGCTGAATGAGGAAGCCAGCCGCCGTGGCATAACCCTGCTGGCCAGCCTGCATGCGGTGGAGCTGGCCCTGGCGCACTTTCCACGGGTTATCGGCTTGCGCGAAGGCCGCGTGGTATTCGACCTGCCGCCCACGGCCATCAGCCGCGCACAGCTCGATGCGCTGTATGCCAACGAGCAGTTGCAGGCGCTGCCGGCCTCCCCCCCAACAGTGCAGACCAGCCTGCAGATCCCACGATGCTGAAACCTGCCCTGCGCGACCCGGCCGCCCTGCCGCGCCTGGCGCTGACCCTGCTGGCGCTCCTGCTGCTATGGCCGGGCCTGCACCTCAGCGAGCTGAATCTGGCGGTGCTGGCCGAGGCGGATAACGCGGCCAATATGGGGCGCTTTCTCGCCGACTTCTGGCCGCTGGCCCACGACCGCGAGTTTCTCCAACTGCTGGGCCGCGCCACCCTGGAAACCCTGGCGATTGCCACCGCCGGCATGGCCCTGGCGCTGCTGCTGGCGATTCCTGCGGCTGTACTGGCCAGCCGCGCCCTGTCGCTGTCCGCGCTGCACCGTGGCGGCCGCCCGGCCTGGTGGGCGCAGGCGCTGCGCTGGCCGGTGCGCGGCGTATTGATCGTATTGCGCAGCGTGCCGGAAATCGTCTGGGCGCTGCTGTTCGTCCGCGCCGTGGGCCTGGGCCCGACCGCCGGGGTGCTGGCCATCGCCATTACCTACAGCGGCATGCTGGGCAAGGTCTATGCGGAAATCTTCGAGTCGGTCGACCCGCGCCCCAGTCGCGCCCTGCTGGTGGCCGGCAGCCCGCGCCTGGCGGCCTTCGCCTATGGCGTGCTGCCGGGGGCCGCCGCCGAGATGCTGTCCTACACGGTGTACCGCTGGGAATGCGCGATCCGCGCCTCGGTAGTGATGGGTTTCGTCGGCGCCGGCGGCCTGGGCCAGCAGATCGACCTGTCGATGCGCATGTTCGCCGGCGGCGAAGTGGCCAGCATGCTGCTGTGCTTCCTCGCCCTGGTGCTGCTGGCCGACCAGCTCAGCCGC
>DASUOY010000130.1:0-8375 GCA_036276395.1 Pseudomonas sp. | reverse complement strand
TGGCGCGGCGGCTGAACCAGCCTGGCAGCCCACCGCTGATTCGCACCACCCTGGACGCCGCCCTGCAGCGCCGCCTGGAAGACCTGCTGCTGGGCTGGCGCGCGCGTCTGCCGGAACGCACCTCGGCGGCGATACTGGTGGTCGAGCAGTCGAGCATGGCGGTGCGTGCCTACCTGGGTTCGGTGGATATGGGCGACAGCAAACGCTTCGGCCATGTCGACATGATCAGTGCGCTGCGCTCGCCTGGCTCGACGCTGAAACCCTTTCTCTATGGCCTGGCCCTGGATGAGGGGCTGATCCACTCCGAGTCGCTGCTGCAGGACGTGCCGCGGCGCTATGGCGATTACCGTCCGGGCAACTTTGCCGCCGGCTTTAGCGGTGCGGTCGCGGCCAGCGAGGCCCTGGCCACCTCGCTCAACCTGCCGGCGGTGCAGCTGCTGGAAGCCTACGGGCCCAAGCGCTTTGCCGGCGAGCTGCGCGCTGCCGGGGTGCCGCTGGCCTTGCCGGCGCTGGCCGAGCCGAACCTGGCGCTGATTCTCGGCGGCGCCGGCAGCCGCCTGGAGGAACTGGTCAGTGGCTACAGCGCCCTGGCCCGTGGCGGCAAGGCGGCGCGCTTGCGCTTGCAGCCGCAGGACGAGCTGCATGAGCGGCGTCTGATGTCGGCGGGGGCGGCCTGGATAGTGCGGCGCATCCTCAGTGGCCAGGCGCGCCCGGACCGCGACCCACGGGCGCAGCTGGTGCAGCGCCCGACCCTGGCCTGGAAGACCGGCACCAGCTACGGCTTTCGCGATGCCTGGGCGATTGGCGTGGCGCCGCGTTACCTGATCGGCATCTGGATCGGTCGTCCGGACGGCACCCCGGTGCCCGGCCAGTTCGGCCTGGCCTCGGCCGCGCCGCTGCTGTTGCAGGTGCACGATCTGCTGGTCAACCGCGACAGCCAGCGCGGCATCGCCGTGCCGGTCGACAGGCAGCCGGCCGAGGTCGGCGTGGCGGCGATCTGCTGGCCCCTGGGCCAGGCCCTGGACAGCCGCGACCCGAACTGCCGGCGCCAGCGGTTCGCCTGGACCCTGGACGGCACCGTGCCGCCCACCCTGCAGGCGCTGGATCAGCCCCTGGGTTTGGGCCTGGAGGAAAAGCTCTGGTTGAACGACCAGGGCCTGCGCGTCGCCGCCAACTGCCCCGGCGCAAGGGCGCACAGCCTGGCGCTATGGCCGGCACCGCTGGAACCCTGGCTGCCGCGCCGGGAAAGACGCAGCGCGCGCCTGCCCGCAGCCGATCCGAGCTGCCCGCCCGAGGGCACGCCATTGGCCGCGCCGCTGTCGATAGTCGGGGTGCGTGAAGGCGATCGTCTGCGCCGCCCGGCCGGTAGCGCCGACGCTCTGCGGCTGCGCCTGGCGGCCCTGGGTGGTAGCGGCCGGCGCTGGTGGTTTGTCGACGGCCAGCCGATCGCCGAGAGTGCTGCCGAGGCCCCGTTCAACCACGCCTTCGCGCGCAGCGGGCAGCATCAGCTGAGCGTGCTGGACGAGAGCGGGCAGACCGCGCGGGTGCAGTTCAGTGTGACCGAGTGAGGCGTGCGGGAGTGGGTGCTCGCTCGGCTACACTGAGGCCAGTCGAATATGTTCGGGGTGGGCTTATGCTGGCCTGGCTGTTGCGCCTGCTGGTTGCCTCGGCGTTGCTGAGCCCCTTGGCGCTGGCGACCGAGTTGCAGCTGTACACCGAGGAGAACCCGCCGCTCAACTTCAGCCGCGCCGGCCAGGCCGAGGGGCTGGCCAGCGAGGTGGTGCGCGAGTTGCTAAGACGCACCGGCGACAGCGCGCGGATTGAGGTGGTGCCCTGGGCGCGGGGCTATAAGCGCGCCCAGGACGGCGCCAATATCGGCTTGTTCGTCGCCGTGCGCACGCCCGAGCGTGAGGCGCTATTTCACTGGGTCGGCCCGCTGGTCTCGACTACCACCAGCTTCTACGGCAAGCGCGGCAGCGGGCTGCAGATCGCCAGCCTGGATGATGCACGCCGGGTCGCGGGTATCGCCGTGCCGCGTGATTGGTATTCGCATCATTTCCTGCAGAAGGAAGGTTTCGGCAACCTGCACCTGGTGCCCAAACCCCATGAAATGCTGCGCATGACGCTCTATGGGCGGGTGCCGCTGATGGTCTACGAGGATCAGCTGCTGCCCAGTCTGGTGACGGAGCTAGGGGGCTCGATAAGCGACTTCGAACGGCTCTACAGCTTTATGCGCAGCAGCAGCTATATCGTCTTTTCCTTAGGTACCGACCCGCAGCTGGTGCGGCGTTGGCAGGTCGCCCTGGATGCGATGAAGGCGGACGGCAGCCTGGCGCGCATCCATGCGCAGTGGCTGCCGGCCACCGCCGTGCAGCCCTGAGTTGCGTCCGGTTTTTATTCGGTTCGAATGCGTACTGCTGATGGCGTTATGCCGTTATTGGGGCAAGCTGCCGGTGCATATTGCCACTCGGTCTAGCTGCGCCGGTTGAGCGAACTACAGGGCCTATACTGAAGAGGTAAGAGGCATATCAGGGAGGACTTCCGCCGTTTCGGCACCGGGCGCATGCGCCGCCGGTGCGAGGAGGTTCCATGAGCATCAAACGCAAGCTGGCGCTGGTGGCCGTATTGCTGGTCATCCTGCCCAGTCTGCTGATCGGCACGCTGATTGGCTGGCAGTCCTATGAGTCGGGGCGGGTGGCGATCGAAGAGCAGGCGCGTCGGCAGCTGACCGTTATCCGCGATATCAAGAAACAGCAGATCGAAGCCTACTTCGCCACCATTCGCCATCAGGCGCGCACCAGCGCCGACAGCACCATGACCCAGGACGCCATGCAGGCCTTTACCCAGGCCTTTGCTCAATACCGTGGCGAGCTGGGCCTGGGCGATGACCTGGCCCAGCAGAAACAGGCCCTGGCGCGCTATTACCAGGATGACTTCGGCAAGCTCTATGGCGAGCGCAACCCGGGGGCGAGCAACCCGATGCCGGGCTTCTTGCAGCGGCACAATGCCGACACCCTGGCCCTGCAGCATGCCTTTATCGCCGCCAACCCCCATCCCCTGGGGGCCAAGGATGCCTTGCTCGACCCCGCCGACGGCAGCCGCTATGCCACGGTGCATCAGCGCTACCACCCGCGCTTTCGCGATTTTCTGCAGCGCTTCGAGTACTACGACATCTTCCTGGTCGAGCCGGAAAACGGCGTGATCGTCTACAGCGTGTTCAAGGAGCTGGATTTCGCCACCTCGCTGAAGAGCGGGCCCTATGCCCAGAGCAAGCTCGGCGAGGTGTACCGCGCGGCGCTGGCCAGCCAGGCCGACGACCCCGCGCCGCTAAGCGATTTCGCCCCCTATACGCCATCCTACGAGGACCCGGCGGCCTTCGTCGGCTACCCGATCCGCGACGGCGAGACGCTGCTCGGCGTGCTGATCTTCCAGATGCCGATCAGCCGCATCAACGCGGTGATGACCCATGACGGACGCTGGAGCGAGTCGGGCCTGGGCGCCAGCGGGGAAACCTATCTGGTCGGCGAGGATGGCCGCATGCGCAGCCAGAGCCGCTTCCTGTTGGAGGACAAGGAGGGCTACCTGCAAACGCTGCAGGCCGCCGGCATCGACAGCCAGTTGCTCGGCGTGTTGCAGGCCAAGGGCACGGCCATCGGCCTGCAGCCGGTGGACAGTGCCGGCAGCCGCGCCGCGCTGGCCGGCGAGAGCGGCTTTATGCGCTTTGCCGATTATCGCGGGGTGCCGGTGCTGTCGGCCTTCGCCCCGCTGGATATCCCCGGGCTGCGCTGGGCGTTGCTCAGCGAGATCGATGAGGCCGAGGCCTTCGCCAGCAGCACCGCGCTGGGCCGCCAGGTGCTGCACAGCGGCATTCTGATCAGCCTGGCGCTGCTGGTGCTGGGCAGCCTGGCCGGCTGGCTGGTCGGGGTGCGGGTGACCGCGCCGATCATCGCCCTGGCCGGTGCCATTGGTGAGATCGAGCGCGATGCCGACCTGACCCGGCGCCTGGCCGATGGCGGCGGCGACGAGCTGGGCGTGGCGGCGCGGGCGTTGAACCAGATGCTCGGCAAGTTCCAGACGATGATCCGCACCATGCTCGATGCCGAGCAGGCCCAGAGCCGGACTACCGAGGAGTTGTCCGCCCTGACCGTGCAGACCCGCGCCGGGGCGTTGCGCCAGGAGCAGGAAAGCGATCAGGTGGCCACCGCCTCGACCCAGCTCAGCGCCACCATCGAGGAGGTCGCGCGCAGCGCGCAGAGCGCCTCGGAGGCCGCCCGGGATGCCGATCAGGCCACCGGCGAGGGGCAGCGCATCATGCTCGAGGACATCCGCGCCACCGGCCTGCTGGCCGAGGAAATCGACCAGGCGGTGGCGGTGATCAGCCGTCTGGACGCAGACGTACTGCGTATCGGCGGGGTACTGGAGGTGATCGGCAGCATCGCCGAGCAGACCAATCTGCTGGCCCTGAATGCCGCCATCGAGGCGGCCAGGGCGGGCGACCAGGGCCGTGGTTTCGCCGTGGTGGCCGATGAAGTGCGCATTCTGGCCCAGTGTACCCAGCAGTCCACGGCGGAAATCCACAGCATGATCGAGAGCCTGCAGGCCGGGGCGAAACAGGCGGTGGGGGTAATGCACCAGAGCCACGCCCAGGCCCAGCACAATGTCACCACCGCGGGCGAGGCCGGGGCGGCGCTGGAGCGCATCACCGCGGCGGTGCACACCATAGTGCAGATGAACCAGCAGATCGCCACGGCGGCCGAGGAGCAGCACGTGGTGGCCGAGGGCATCAGCGTGAATATCCACAATGTCAGCGAGGTGGCCAAGCAGAACGCCTGCGCCGCCCAGCGCATGAGTGAAACCAGCCAGCGCCTCGAGCAGCTGGGCCATGAGCTGCATGCCCAGGCCGTGCTATTTCGCGCCTGATCGCTCGCCCGCCGCTGTTAGCCCGCGCAGTGCGTGGCTAGCAGCGGCGCACGCAGCAACTATGCTTGCAACAAACTGAAACTCAAGCCGGACGCGATGATGGCCGATATGCCTATTGCGGGCGCGGCTCTTGAGTTTGTATACAGTTATGTGTCCAATGCGTGAAGTTTTCCATAACAATTAAAAAGGTGGTCTTCCATGAACCTCTGGAAACGCAGTATTCAGTGGCAGCTGATTCTCAGCATGGGTGCGGCGCTGCTCGTCAGTATCCTCATCGTGGTGGCCATCTATTCGGCGGTGGTCAATCGCTTGACCGAGCGCTACCTGCTGCAGGAAGCCCTGCCGGCGAGCATCCTGGCGATTCGCAACGACCTCGAGCGAGTCCTGGCCGAGCCGCTGACCGCCGCCCGTGGGATTGCCGAAAACAGCCTGGTGCACGAGTGGCTGGGGCAGGGCGAGGACCCCGCTCAGCAGGAAGCCTTCGCCCGTTACCTGGGCAGCGTGCAGAGCCAGCAGAAGGCCCTGACCACCTTTATCGTGGTGGCCGAGAGCGGTAACTACTACACCGGCAAGGGCCTGGACCGCACCCTGAACCGCAGCGCTAGTGGCGATGCCTGGTTCTATGGCTTTCTCGACAGCGGCAAGCAGCGCTCGCTGGACATCGATATCGACGCCACCACCCGCGAACCCACGCTGTTTATTAACCAGCAGCTGAGCAGCGGCGGCAAGGTGCTCGGCGTCGGCGGCCTGGGCTTCAGCCTGGGCGCCATGTCCGAGCTGGTGCGCAACTTCCGTTTCGGCGAACAGGGGCGAATCTTCCTGGCCAGCGCCGAGGGGCGGATCAAGGTGCATCCGCAGTCGGAGTTTAATGACCAGCGCGAGCTGGCCCAGTTGGTCGGCGCTGAGGCCGCGCAAGGCCTGCTCAAGGGCGGCAGCGAGGTGCAGCGCTTTACTCGTGACGGGCAGAATTTCCTGGCCCTGGCGCAACCGCTGCAGGCCCTCGACTGGGTGCTGGTCAGCGAGGTGCCGGAGGCCGAGGTGTATGCCGAGGCGCGCCAGGCCTTGTGGATGACCAGCGCCATCGGCGTGGGCGTCGCCCTGCTGTGCCTGGGCCTGGTGGTGCTGCTGGCGCGTGGCCTGGTGCGGCCGATCCGTCAGGTGACCACGGCGCTGGTGGAGATCGGCGGCGGTGGCGGTGACCTGACCCGCCGCCTGGATGAATCGCGCGGCGATGAGCTGGGCGATCTGGCACGTGGCTTCAATGCCTTTATCGGCGGCCAGCGCAGTCTGATCAGCGACGTGCTGGCCACCAGCGAGCGCCTGCGCAGCGCCGTGGCCCAGGTCAGTCAGGTGGTGGAAAACACCGCAGGGCGTTCCGGCCAGCAACAGGAAATGACCGACATGGTGGCCACCGCCGTGCATGAGATGGGTCTCACCGTGCAGGAAATCGCGCGCAATGCCAGCAACGCCGCGCAGGCCTCGCACAGCGCGCGCAATGAGGCCAAGCAGGCGCGCGAAGTGGTCGGCCAGTCGATAGGCCATATCGAGAACATGTCGGCGGAGATCGGCGACGCCGCCACCGCGGTGGGCGAGCTGGCCCATCAGGTGGCGTCCATCGACCAGGTGCTGGCGGTGATCCGCGGCATTTCCGAGCAGACCAACCTGCTGGCGCTAAACGCCGCTATCGAGGCGGCGCGCGCCGGCGAGCAGGGCCGTGGCTTTGCCGTGGTGGCCGATGAGGTGCGCACCCTGGCCCAGCGCACCCAGGCCTCCACCGATGAGATCCAGCAGATGATCGCCCGCCTCAAGCAGGGCGCGGAAACCGCGGTCAGCTCCATGCACGCCGGCCAGGCCGCCACCGGCACGGGCGTGGAGGCCAGCCAGCGCACCGGCCAGTCGCTCAGCGCGATCACCGAGCAGGTGGAGCAGATCAGCGATATGAACACCCAGGTGGCGGCGGCCACCGAAGAACAGTCTTCGGTGACCGAGGAAATCAACCGCAACGTGCAGGGCATCGCCGACCTGGCCCACGCCACCGCCGATGAAGTACGCAGCTGCCGCGAGGACTGCCAGACCCTGCGCGGCCTGGCCGATGACCTGGCCAAGCAGATGGGTAACTTCCGCCTGTAACTCGCCGTGTCTGGTCGCTGGTAGTCAGCTGGCCGCCAGCACCAGACGATTACGACCGTCTCTTTTGGCCTGGTAGAGCGCGTCGTCGACGCGCTTGAAGAAGGCCTCGGCGCTGCTGTCGTGCTGCGGGTCGAAGCAGCCGACACCGAGGCTGGCGGTCAGCGGCAGGCAGTGACCTTCGACGCGGAACGGATGCTCGGCCAGGTTGGCGATAAAGCCTGCGGCCAGCAACTGGGCCTGTTCCAGCGTGGTATTGGGCATCAACACACCGAACTCCTCACCGCCCAAACGCAGCAGCGCATCGCTGTCGCGGCGAAAAACCTCGCGCATACGCTGGGCAAAGGCGCTCAGGTAGGCGTCACCGCAGGCATGGCCGTGTTCGTCGTTGATCCGTTTGAAGTAATCGATATCCAGCAGCACCATCGCCAGCGGGTGGCCGCGGCGCTGCGCATCGGCAATCAGGGCGGGGAACAGGTTGTTGAACTGATAGCGGTTGCCCAGCTGGGTCAGGCTGTCGGTACGGCTGAGATGCTCCAGGCTTTGTTGCTGTTCGAGCAGTTTTAGCTCCAGGCCCAGGGTGTTGTGGTATTCGCGGTGGCTGCGGTTGAGCGCCAAGAGCAGGTAGCTCAGGTAGAACGCCAGGGTGATCAGGGTGGCGCGATGCTGCTGCCAGTCCGCGCTCATGGCCAGCAGGCCCGGCAGGTAGAGCAGCAACAGGGCCAGGATGGCGTGGCGCTTGCGCATGCTGAAGGTGAACGCCAGGGCGGTACTGAAGGCAATGGTGCTGAGGGTGGCGATAAACCAGGAGCTGGCGAAGGCCGGGTCGCTCAGGGCCCAGGCATGGGTCAGGCCCCAGAGCAGGGCGGTGCACAGAATCAGGCGCCAGTGGCGGTTGAGCCAGGCCAGCAGTGCCTCGCTGCTTTGCTCGGCGGGCAGGTGGTGCAGCAAGCGCAGCGCCAGCAGGGCGGCAAACACCGCCGTACCGCCCAGGCCCAGCCACAATTGCTCGCCCGGGGCATTGCTGAACAGCCAGGTCAGCAGCCACGCCAGCAGGTAATAGATACCGCCCAGGCGCGTGCGCACGCGCGTATCTTGCGCTTCGCGCCACAGGCTAAAGGCCTGTGGAGAGCGGGGTACTTCAGACGGGGTCATTTTGTGATCACAGGGGGCGCCGGGTCCCGGGATAATGCGAGCGCCGCCCTAGGCTGTCAAATCGCCAGTATTTAATGGCTGGGTGGCAGCTGTTTGACGCGCAGAAGTGGCGAGGCCGGGGCCGCCCTGTGGCCACGTTATTTCAGACTCAACCGCGCCTGATCAGCCAGATA
>DASUOY010000129.1:0-2667 GCA_036276395.1 Pseudomonas sp. | reverse complement strand
GCTAAAGGCCGCCTCCCGTGACTCGCCTAAGGCGCGCAGGGCCAGGGCCATGGTGCTAAGCACCGCCAGTTGGCCGTATGCATCGGTCACTTCACCGCGCCAGAAGGCGGCCAGATGCTCAGGGTCCAGCGACTCGGGTTTAACGTGGCGCTGCGCCGACAGGGCCGGCCAGTCCTCATCCCAGTTCTCGCCATTGGCCGTGCCGTAGAGGTGGCTGGTGGCGTCCGGGTTGATCTCGATCTCGCCACCTTCGCCTTTGATCACCAGGGCGCAATCGCCGAGCAACTGACTGGCCTCGCGGTGTACCGCCTGATAGCCCGGGTGGAAGATGCTCTGCAGGCCGCAGCGTGCGCCTAGAGGGTTGAGGATCCGCGCCAGGGAGTGAATGGGCGAGCGCAGGCCGAGGATATTGCGCAAATCGATCATCTTTTGCAGCTGCGGCATCCAATCACCCAGCGGAATAAACGCCAGCTGCTGCTGGTCTAGCGTCTGGCTAACCTCGACCCAGTTGTGGCAGCGGGGAATATTCAGCTGCTCCAGCAGCTGCTCGCTGTACATGCGCCCTGCGGTATGGGCGCCGCCGCCGTGCAGCAGAATGCGCACACCACTGTTGGCCAGGGCCTTGGCCGCCAGCAGGAACCAGGGCAGATGACGCTTCTTGCCGGCATAGCTGGGCCAGTCCAGATCGAGCTGGATCGCCGGGGCCTGCAGGCGTGCGCGCACGGCTTCGGCAAAACCGGCCATTTCCTCGGCGCTTTCTTCCTTGTGCCGCAACAGCATCAGAAAGGCGCCCAGCTGGGTGTCTTCGACCTTGCCATCGAGCAGCATGCCCATGGCTTCGCGGGCTTCCTCGCGAGTCAGGTTGCGCGCGCCGCGCTTGCCTTTGCCCAGGGCGCGGACGAATTGGGCGAAAGGGTGTTCGGCTGGAGTTACAAGGTTCATAGGCAATTGGTCGGCTTGGGCAGGCCCGCCAGCTTGGCGGCGAGTTTGGCAGGAGTGCCTTTAAACAACTGGTTGAGGTGCAGGCTGTTGCCCTTGCTCGGGCCGAGCTTGAGGGCGGCGTACTTGATCAGCGGGCGATTGGCGGGCGACAGCTGAAATTCCCGATAAAACTCGCGCAGCAGTAAGAGTATTTCCCAGTGCTCACCACTCAGCTGCAGCTCTTCCCGCTGGGCCAGAGCTTCGGCCACCGGCTCCGACCAATCGGCCAGGTCGAGCAGGTAGCCGTCCTTGTCCAGGGCGATGCTGCGCCCATCGATCTGCAGGGTGCTCATAGCCAGCTATTGACCTTGTCGAAGCGGCAGCTCAGCCCGACAAAGCCTGCATAGTCGACGCTCTGCAAGCGTTGCGGGGCGTCTATGGCGCGGGCATTGAGGTCTTCATCGAGGGCGAACAGGCCGATGCTGTTTGGCATCAGTTCCAGCGCCTGGCGCTGTGCGCTACCGGGTTGCAGGGCGTAGACCGCATCGCCACACAGCAGCAGGGCGTCGTTCGGACCAAGCAGGCGCAGGCAGCTGCTCAGGCGGCTGTCGCTAAATGGCGAGTGGGACAGCATATGCAAGGTAGCCATCAGAGGGTTATCACCTGGTCATAGCGATCAATGAGTGCCGTCAGGGCGGCATCGTCCAGCGGCTCTGCGGCGAGGGATAATGTCTGCTCGTGGAGGCCGCGCTCTTGCAGGCTGCGCGCCGACACATAAAGGGCTTCCACGCCAAACATCGGCAAGGCCTGCAGGTTGGCGCTCAGGTCTTTCTGTTGCAGGGCGCCGGGCTGCTGGGCTGGCGCCAGCTGGAATACCCCGTCATCGAGAAACAGCATGCCGATGGGCAGGTCGAAGGCGCCACCGGCCAGGGCGATATCCAGGGCTTCGCGGGCACCGGGGCCAGACCAGGGCGCTTGGCGGCTGATGATCAGCAGGGATTTGCTCACCTCAAGGCCCTCCAAAACAGATAAGGCGATCGGCCAGTTGCGCCGCCTCATGCAGTTGGCCGAGGCCGGAGAGGTCCCAGGGCGCGTCGAGATTGGCCGAGGTACGGCCATAGCGCTGGGCTTCCTGCTCATTCAGCACGCCGCGGCGCAAGGCTGCGGCAATGCAGACCACGGCATCCAGTTGCTGCTCATGAACGAAGTCGCGCCACTCGCCGGTTAAATCCAGCTCGTCCTGGGGGCTCACCACATTGCTTGCGGCGCTATGCACACCGTCCTGATAGAAGAACAGCCTGACTATCTGATGCCCGTCGGCCAGCGCTGCCTGGGCGAAGCGCAGGGCGCGGCGCGAGGAGGGGGCGTGGGGCGGGGCGAACAGGGCAATGGCAAATTTCATGGATAACCCGGCAGGGAACGTCTGGCGAAATGATAAGGCCTGAGTGGGCAAGATGGGCAGCGACAGCTGAAAAAACGCCTGTTTATGCCTGTAGGGCAGAAACCAAACGCCCCGAGCGGGTCGGGGCGTTGGCGGATTGTTCTGCGTGGCGCGTGTTGCGCCTCAAGTAAGGGTTACTTGTGCAGGTGTTCCGCCGCGTGCAGTGTGTTTTCCAGCAGGCCGGCACGGGTCATGGGGCCTACACCGCCGGGAACCGGGGTAATCCAGCCGGCACGGGGCAGGGCGGTTTCATAGACCACATCGCCAATCAGCTTGCCGTCTGCCTGGCGGTTGATGCCCACGTC